>DIYZ01000065.1 GCA_002427845.1 Chloracidobacterium sp. UBA6041
GCGAGGTTGTCATGAATCTCGCGGGCTATGCGGTTTCGCTCGGCGAGAACCGCAGCGAACCGGGATTCCACCTGTCGCACGCGCAGACGATAGAGCTGCCAAACGAGTAGGGCCATCATCAGGACGCAGACAACGTAGAACCAATACGTCTGATAAAAGTGTGGCTTCAGGTATAGCGCGAAAGAGGCCCCGGTTTGATTCCAGACACCATCGTTGTTGCTGGCGATCACCCTGAACTTGTAATCACCCGGCGGCAGATTTGTGTAATAAGCGATTCGCCGGGTCCCGCCTTCAATCCAGTCTTTGTCGAAACCTTCCAGCTTATACCTGAAGCGAACCTTTTCCGGCGCGATGAAACTCAACCCTGCGTAAGAGAATTCGAACCTCGTCTTGCCGGGAGGGAGTTCAATCTTCTGACTGGTATCGACGACTTGATCATCAATGCGCACTTGTTCCAGTGCTACCGGCGGAGGTTGTTCGTTGATCTTTATCTTGTCCGGATCGATCATCGCCACGCCTTTGATCGTTGAGAACCAAAGCTTGCCATCATTGCTCTTCCAACCTGACGGATGTCCGCCGCCACTACATTCCTGCGTTATCATGCCGTCCGCTGTGCCGTAGACAACCGGTGTGAGTGACCTCACCTTGCCGTTGGCGAAGTCGTCAAGCTCCTTTTTGTTAACGCGAAAGATCCCTTTGTTGGAACTGAACCACAGGTTACCCTGGCCGTCCTCGAGGATGCGATAGACAACATCGTCCAGCAGTCCGTTTTTTGTGGTGTAAGCGGTGAACTTTCCGTCCTTTAAACGATTCAACCCGCCGCCGTTCGTACCGATCCAGAGAATGCCATCACGATCTTCATAGAGTGAAAGGACCACATCACTGGCGAGGCCGTCCTTCGTGGTGTAGGTAGTAAAGGTTTCGTCCTTGAACTTACTCAACCCTCCCAGTGTCCCTATCCACAAGCTTCCCGCGCTGTCTTCATAGACCGTTCCTACAAAATCATTGGAGAGCCCGTCAGTCGTCGTGTAGATTTTGAAGTGGCCGTCTCTGAAACGATTCAGCCCGCCCCTCGTGCCGACCCACAGATTGCCGTGATGATCGGCGTAGATTGATCTAACAAAATCATTCGAAAGGCCTTCGGCAGTAGTGTAGGTAGTAAACTTTCCGTCCTTTAAGCGATTGAGACCGTCCGGAGTGCCAACCCAAAGGCTGCCGTCGTCTTCGCCGTACAGAGCCAGGACCACGTCACTGGATAACCCATCTTTCGTGGTGTATGTGGTGAATTTTTCATCCTTAAAGAGACTCAGACCGGCCCCATTTGTTCCAATCCAGGTATTGCCCTGGCGGTCTTCGTAGATCGACTTAACAAGATCGCCGGCGAGGCCGTCTTTTCTAGTGTAGGTTGTGAACTTCTTGTCCTTTAATAGATGCAGGCCGCCGGATTCCGTGCCAACCCAGACACTGCCCTCGCGATCCTCAAAAACTGCAAGGATAATGCTGCTTGCGAGTCCGTCTGCGGAATCAAACACTGCGAAACGACCATCTTTGTACCTCGTCAATCCGCCGGCTGTGCCAGCCCAAAGAGTGCCCTCCGCATCCAGACGTAAGGAAACAATTCGGTCGTTGGGCAATCCGTCGCGGATCGTATAGGTCCGAAAACGGCCCTTATCAAAGGAAGTCAACCCGTTGGGTGTGCCAAACCAGAGGCGGCCGTCTTTGTCCTGAACGATAGATGTCACGCCCCTGTTAGCGACGTCCGCGGGCAGGAAAAAGTTAATAAATCCTCCTTCCCTGAACTGACTTACACCCGCCGAGGTACCGGCCCAAAGTGAGCCTTGCCGATCCTCGAAGACAACCTGAACACTGTTCCCGGGTAATCCGTCTTGCGAGGTAAAAGTGGTGAGTGAGCCTTCTTTAATGCGGCTTAACCCGGCCGAGGTTGCGACCCACAAGCTACCTGCCCGGTCTTCATAGATCGACTCGATCTTGTTGCCTGCCGAACCGCCCGGCATGCTGAAAGCCTGGAACTTTCCATTCTGCAGTTGGACCAACCCGTCCACTGTGCCGATCCAGAGAATGCCGTGGCGATCCTCTAAGATTGCGCGTACATCGTTACTCTTGAACTGCGGAGTATTCTGTTTATCGAAAACAGTGAAGCTGAAGCCATCGAAGCGAGCGAGCCCTTCTTCGGTTACAATCCAGATAAAACCATCGCTTGTCTGCGTTATTGCGTGAACAGTATTTTGTGGGAGGCCGTTTTCAGTGGACCAGACCTCATGGCTAAACTGAGAGAGAGCTCTGCCTGGATCGAGCGCTACGGCGGGACCAACCCAGAGCAGCAGAAAGAAAAGCGCCTTAATGAGCGAGGGGATCTGTTTGTGAACGATACCCGGTGGATGCATTGACGATACTCTAGCGAGCCTGAACACCCTTTGCTGGTTGCGTTGACCTGTAATACTGTAACATTCGCCGTGGATGGTCTGGCCGATTATACTCAATGGCCCGGTTCGCACTCTACGCGGGCGCAAGATCCAGGAGATAAGTGTTTGCGGACTAATATACTGACAAATTTCCTGACGGTGTTATCACTCGTCTTCTGTATCGCAACTACGCCAATAGCGGCTTCTCGCGCACGCTGGCGCGCCGCAACAGAACCTGAACTAAAGAAACTTATCCCTGCCCGCGCGCCGGTGATAAAGGAGAACATTGAAACGGAGTTTCGCACCGCCTCTGGGGTAACTGACGGCCGCGGCAAATTCATTGCGGGCGTGGTAATGATCACCGCCGGCTATTCAGCAGAAGGAAAGTATTCGCACTTCTTCATCACGCAGATGCCCCTCAAAGTTGGATCTATTGATTTAACTCCGGGCGAATATGTTTTTGGCTACCAGCGAACAAACAACGACACAATCCGCGTCGGCTTCTACCGTGCCTCCAGCGGAGAGAGTGTCGGCGATGTCGAGGCCCACGTAAACCGCCGCAGCACAATGGTCCGATCACTCCTAATCTCTCCACCCGTCGGTGACAAAGGAACTGTCCAGGTGGGACGGTTCATTTTTGATTATCGGGTCGGCGGCTAGTCTCGTCGCGGTATATCCACAGATTGCGCTGATTACACCGATTAGTTAGGAAACACATCATAGGTGGAGGACGCTCAACTCTTTCGTATGCATTGGTTTTAAATCTGCGAAATCTGCGAAATCTGCGGATGAACCACCAGTACCTTCGAGCAATTGTGCTTGAAGAAGAAGCAGGAATGACCGACAATGGGCACGCTCCTTCAAAGACCAATCCAGCATCAGGAAACAGCCAACCGCAATGAGAATCAAAACGCTCGTAGTCATCGCAATGATGTCTATCCAGATCTTTTGTCAACCTCTGCAACAAACTCTTGCCATCGCGCAAGATCTTCAAAAAGTTGTACGCGCCGACGTCGAAGACAGCGACAGCTACTTCCGAGAAGCATCTCGCGTAACGAAACCTGCGCGTGACAACACCAGCCGGGTTGAAGAACTCCTCGCTCGAATGACTTTGGAAGAGAAGATCGGCCAAATGACCCAACTGCAAATCGCCATGGTGACATCCGGCGAGGATCAGAATATTCATATCGATCCAGCCAAGCTGGAAAAGGCGGTGGTGACGTATGGCGTCGGCTCGATTCTCAACGTAAATAGTCAGGCCCTGACGGTTGATAGGTGGCGCGAGATCATCGGGCAAATTCAGGAGGCGGCGCAGAAGACTCGCTTGAAGATTCCCGTTCTCTACGGCATCGACTCGATTCACGGCGCAAATTATGTACAGGGTGCGACGCTTCATCCTCAGGAGATCGGGATGGCCGCGACATGGAATCCCGCGCTGATGCAACGCCTCGCAGAAATCACGGCCGCTGAAACACGAGCCGCCGGCATTCCCTGGACCTTCTCGCCGGTGCTTGATCTTGGTCGCCAGCCTTTATGGCCTCGCTTCTACGAAACCTTTGGCGAAGATCCCTACCTCGCTAAAGTCATGGGCGTCGCTTTCGTGCGCGGCATCGAAGGAAACGACATCTCATCGCCCGATCACATTGCCACTTCCCTGAAGCACTATGTTGGCTACAGCTTCCCTTTAAATGGCAGAGACCGAACGCCCGCGTGGATCCCTGAGAATTATCTGCGTGAATACTTTTTGCCGACCTTCGACGCCGCGGTTCGCGCAGGCGCGCGCACCGTTATGGTTAACTCCGCCGAAATCAATGGCACGCCCGGGCATGTTAATCATCAGTTGCTAACTGACGTCTTGCGCGGCGAACTGGGCTTTCGCGGGTTCGTTGTTTCTGATTGGGAAGACATCAAGAAATTGGTCAGCGTCTGGCATGCAGCGCCTGATGAAAAGGAAGCAACGCGCCTGGCAGTGCTGGCGGGCATTGATATGAGCATGGTGCCCTCTGATTACAGTTTCAGCAATCTCCTGCTTCAGCTTGTTAAAGAAAACAAAGTACCAATGTCGCGTATCGATGACGCTGTGCGTAATATCCTTCGCGTCAAGTTCGATCTCGGCTTGTTTGAAAACCCAATGCCTAATCCCACTATGGGGTTTGCAACCAGCGAATCGCGACAGACCGCCTTGCAGGCGGCGCGCGAATCGCTGACATTGCTTAAGAACAACAACGGTCTCCTGCCGCTGGCCAAAGATCGCAAGATCCTTATCACCGGACCAACTGCAAACTCGCTTGTCTCGCTGAACAACGGCTGGACATACGTCTGGCAAGGAAACAACGAGTCGCTGTATCCAAAGGACAGGCAAACAATTGTTCAGGCAATCCAAACGAAAGCGGGAAACAACGCGACGTATGTTCCCGGAGTAACGTTCGACAAAGAGATTGATATTCCAGCAGCCGTAAATGCGGCGCGCGAGGCTGACGTAGCAGTTGTATGTGTCGGTGAAAGCTCATACACGGAGACCCCCGGGAACATTACTGACTTATCATTGAGTGACCCACAACTGAAATTGGCGCAAGCCATTGAAGCCACGGGTAAGCCGGTGGTGCTGGTGTTGGTCGAGGGTCGCCCGCGCACCATCAACCGCATTGCCGATGGCGCTCAAGCCATACTCATGGCCTACAACCCCAGCAACGAAGGAGGCACCGCCGTCGCGGACGTTCTCCTGGGCGACTACAATCCTGGCGGCAAGCTTCCCTTCACTTACCCGCGGACTCCCAACAGCTACATCACCTATGATCACAAACTCTTCGAGACCGAGGAGACAGGCTTTGGTAACGCGGCCTTTGGTCCTCAGTTTGAGTTTGGTAGTGGCTTGAGCTACACAACCTTCAAGTACAGTGATCTGAAACTCAGCTCAAAAGACGTGCCGGCGAATGGCCCGGTTAACGTTAGCGTGATGGTGACAAACAGCGGACAGCGAGCGGGTAACGAGACAGTCATTCTCTACTTGCGCGACGAGGTGGCAACGCTCACGCCGGCAGGCAAACGAGTAAAGCGTTTCGCCAAGATCTATCTGGAGCCCGGCAAGAGTCGCACTCTTAGTTTCACCTTAAGGCGCGATGATCTTTCTTTTATTGGCAGTGACAACAAGCCCACGGTTGAGCCGGGAGACTTTACCGTGATGGTCGGCGGGCTCAGCGATAAATTCACGCTTCATTGATTGCGGGGTCCCCAGCGGGGCAGCCCCGCTGGGGTGCTAGGTTGCCGCACTAATTGAGAGAACGAACTACCATGAAAAGGGCCAAACTGTTTTTCTTCGTCTTGAGCATTATTCTAGTGGCTGCTCTCGGACAAGCTGTGCATGCTGAGGTCCATGTCCCATCAATCATCGGCGACAATATGGTTCTGCAGCAGGAACGCAAGGTACGTATTTGGGGAACGGCGCAACCGGGTGAGCGCGTAACTGTGACTTTCGCTTCGAGCAAAGCTAATACAACCACTGACGCGCTGGGGCGATGGCAAACACTAATCGGGCCCTTCAAGGCTGGCGGCCCATTCGTGCTGACGATCACCGGAAGCAATACGCTCACTTTTAACAACGTGCTGGTCGGCGAGGTCTGGATTTGTTCGGGGCAGTCGAACATGGAATGGCCCCTCGTGAATGCGAAAGGTGGTACCGAGGCGGTCGCTCAGGCTAACTATCCGGAGATCCGGCTTTTCACCGTGCGAAAGAAAACCGCCGCGTCGGCGCTGGACGATGTGGAGGGTCGCTGGGTCGTCACGACCCCGGAGCAGGTTCCCCAGTTTTCCGCTGTGGGATATTTCTTTGGACGCGAGCTTTATCAACGTCTGAAGGTTCCCGTCGGATTGATTCATACTTCGTGGGGTGGCACTCCGGCTGAAGCCTGGACCAGCCAGGACATGCTCGCGTCGCTGCCAACACTCCAGCCCATTCTTGAGAGATATCAAAAAGAGCTGCAACAACCGCCACAGGTTCGGCAGGAGCTTGAAACTAAACTGGCCGAATGGGAACGCGCGAACCTCTATCAGGATCCCGGCAACAAGGGTGAGGCGCTGGGCTACACAACTACGTCTTTCGACGCCGCTGATTGGAAAGTGATGAAGCTGCCTCAACAGCTGGAGACGGCTGGGTTGAATATCGACGGCGCGGTGTGGTTTCGTAAAGAGGTTGACGTGCCGGCTTCGTGGGTCGGAAAAGATTTGCTACTGGGCCTCGGTCCAATTGACGATTTCGACGTGACTTACTTTAACGGCGCGCAAGTCGGAGCGACGGGAAGCGAGACCCAAAACAGCTACCTTGTCCCACGTCGCTATAAAGTTTCCGGCTCAGTCGTTCACGCAGGCCGCAACCTGATTGCCGTTCGGGTCTTTGATCGGGCGGGTGGCGGCGGCTTCAACGGTGTCCCAGAACAGATGTCGCTCGGGCCCGCAGACGGGTCAAAGACTGACACCGTCTTGCTTGCGGGCGACTGGCGTTATAAAGAAGAACTGGCGCTCGAACCGAAGAAGCCCGACTGGGGAACACGGCCTTCTCTGCTTGGGCCCAATAATCAAAACAGTCCAACCGTGCTTTACAACGCGATGATCTCGCCGCTCACGCCCTATGCAATCCGCGGCGCGATCTGGTATCAGGGCGAAAGTAATGCGAGTCGCGCATATCAATACCGCACGCTCTTTCCAGCGATGATCCGAAACTGGCGCGCGGCCTGGGGCGAAGGCGACTTCCCTTTCTATTTCGTGCAGCTCGCCAATTGGCAACCAGCCAAGGTTGAGCCAAGCGAAAGTGATTGGGCCGAATTGCGCGAGGCGCAAACGATGACCTTGCGAGAGCCACACACCGGCATGGCGGTGATAATCGATATCGGTGACACAAACGATATTCATCCGCGCAACAAGATCGATGTAGGCCATCGCCTGGCAGTCTGGGCGTTGGCTGATACGTATGGCCAGAAGATTGAGCCGGCAGGTCCGCTCTACAATGCTCTATCAATCGAAGGAAGCAAGATTCGAGTGAAGTTCAAACACCTCGATGGCGGACTGACGACTGCCGGCGGTGGACCACCAAGAGGCTTCGCGATCGCCGGCGCGGATCATAAGTTTCATCGGGCCGAAGCGCGCATTGATGGCGGCAGTGTGGTCGTATGGAGCAATGACGTTACGCAACCCGTGGCTGTTCGTTACGGCTGGGCCGATAATCCTGACTGCAACCTCTACAACAAAGCCGACTTGCCGGCATCACCTTTCCGCACTGACGACTGGCCGGGCGTGACAGTTGGTAAAAACTGACTACTGGTTCACTTTGCCCTTTAGCAGTGACTACTAAAGGGCTGCTCGGATTCAGAAGCAGGCGCCTTGAAAACATCACCAGTGAAGTCCTGTCGCAGAAAAGAGATTGTCTTGTTGGCTTTGGTCCTGCTGAGCCTCGGCGCTTCCAGCGCAACTAATGGCCAGCAGCGGTACGTCACGATACATGACAAGACCTTGATCTCGCCGAACGGGAAACCACTTCTTCTCAAAGGTATCAACCTCGGTAATTGGTTGCTGCCCGAGGGTTACATGTTCAAGTTCAAAACTGCCAACTCCCCACGACTGATCTATGCAGTCGTCAATGAGCTTATTGGTGAGGATGAGGCGCGGAAGTTCTGGCAGACCTATCGTGACAATTACATTAGTACCGAAGATATCAGGTTCATAAAGCGCTCAGGCTTCAACTCCGTTCGCGTTCCTTTCAACTATCGCCTTTTTGTATCCGAGAGTGAGCCGGCAAAGTTGGAGGGTGAAGGCTACAAACTTCTTGACCGTATTGTCGGCTGGTGCAGGCAGGAAGGTCTATTCGTAGTGCTCGACATGCATGCGGCGCCGGGCGGGCAGACGGGAGACAACATCGATGATAGTTGGGGCTACCCTTTTCTGTTTGAAAGCAGCGAAAGCCGGCAGCTGACGGTCAACATCTGGCGGAAGATTGCCGCGCGCTATCACGATGAGCCTGTCGTCATCGGTTACGATCTACTGAACGAGCCGATCGCGACCTACTTCGACACCGCTGCCTTGAATCCGAAGCTGGAGCCACTTTATCGCAACATTGTGTCCGGAATTCGAGAAGTGGACAAGAACCACATTATCTTTCTCGGCGGCGCCCAGTGGGACACCAACTTCAAAATCTTTGGGCCGCCCTTTGATGACAAGCTTGCGTACACCTTTCACAAATACTGGATGGATGTAAACAAAGACGCCATTAAGGAGTACGTTGACTTCCGCGACAAATACAACGTGCCCATTTGGATGGGAGAGTCGGGCGAGAACACCGACGAATGGATCGCATCATTCAGGTCGTTGCTCGAACAGAATGAGATAGGCTGGTGTTTCTGGCCCTACAAGAAGATTGACGCGACGTCTTGCGTCGTGTCCATTAACCCACCGCCTGAATGGGACACTATTGTCAGCTTCGCAAATACTCCGCACACAACATTTGAGGACCTGCGTAAGAGCCGTCCTGCGAAAGAAAAGATCCAAAAAGCACTAAATGGTTTTCTACGGGAATTGCGACTCGCAAACTGCCGTGTCAACCAGGGCTACTTGAAGGCGCTGGGATTGAGCCAGGCTTTTCACAGCGCGGTTGTTGACCGCAACGAAATGCGAAACACACAACCAGCCCGCGAGAGCGGGCGCAAGCATAGAGCCTGGGGCGCAAGCCCCCGGTTAAACCCCATCTCGAACCCCAGCCCGCGGAAGCGGGCGATAGCGGAGACGGTTTTACCAATGGCGGACGATGAGCTTGTCAGCACTGTCGCCCGTTTCACGGGCTCAGGATTTGACGTTCCTGATCCTGGGGCTCACGCCCCAGCCGAGCATCTCGGCTGGGGTGCGAGACTGTATGCTTCCGCCTACTCAGCAGGCTCGTTGAAGGGGACAAATAGAATTGTGCTCGATCGAACGTGGCAATCCTTGTCAGAAAAACAAGAAGTTGCCGGTTTGTTTCACAGAGTCTCTAGAGCCCCCCGGTTCCGTAGTTGACTGA
>DIYZ01000131.1:0-5165 GCA_002427845.1 Chloracidobacterium sp. UBA6041
TCGAACACAACATTCAGATTGAGTTGCTCAGCAAGACTGCGTACGAACGCCTTCAAGTCGCCGCTGTAACTGATTACACGGAGTTGCTCGGTATGTGGGGGCGGCAATGCTGCTTCTTCGGCCTGGGCGCTTGTCGGAGTGAGCGTTCCATCCTGAATCTCTCCGGTTCGGGTGCCGTTGGTATTGCCGTTGGTCCCTTCCTTCACTCCCTGCAGACGTAACATTCGCTCCATCTCAGAAACTGCCAACTCGTTGACAGGATCGTAGCCATACGCCTGGCGGAAAGCGTTATAAGCGCCGACGAAATCCCGCTGTTCGGCGAGGGCCCGGCCCTGCTGCATGTACGACTGCGAAGCGTTAAAGCTCGCGCGCCGGAAATGAAGCTGATATTCAAGATTTGAAGGATCCGCGGCGACGGCCAGCGTAAACTCCTGGGCTGCTTTTTCCCATTGCTGGGCGGCTTCATACTGCATTCCGGCTTTGAAGTTTTTGTCACCTTTCCTGGCCAATGCCGTCGCCGGCAAAAGCAACAGGGAGAAGGTGAGCAGCAACGAAACGAGGATGCGAGTTTCTGTCTTTATTCTCATGGCAGTCTCTCTTTCAGCGGAGGTGGACGGTCGAAGGAGCCGAATAACGTGGCCTAATAATGCCGCGCAGGGCGTTTAGATGCAAGCGTTCCCGATTCTTTTGCTTACACGCAACTTAAAACCAACAGTTCCTTAAAAGGACCGCAGTTTAGAGTACATCAAGCTTTAGCTTGCTGCTTTCCACAGCGCAGCCTAAAGACTACCACCCCACGCGGGCTGCCCGCGCGGGGACCCCGGGCTGAACTCTAAACAACTAGTGATTGACGCGAACTTCTTCGACGAAAGTCACGCGATTAATCTCGTGCAGCGTAGAAACTCCCGCCAAAACCTTCTTCAGCGCCGATTCGCGCAGGCTGGTCAAGCCCTCAGCTTCGGCAGCTCTGCGCACCTCCGAACCGGGTCGGCGCTCGACAATCATTTCGCGAATATTATCGGAAAGATCGAGCAACTCATGAATCGCGGTGCGGCCGCGATATCCAGTGTGGTTGCAAGCGTCGCAGCCGACGTTAATGAAGAAGGGAGTGTCGCGGTGTTCCTCCGGTCGCAGTCCCGACTCGGCCAGCTCTTCATCCTTCGCTTGATATTGCCGCTTGCAGTAAGGACACAACAAGCGAATCAAACGCTGGGCCAGCACGCAGTTCAAACAGGAAACAAAGTTGTAAGGCTCGACGCCCATGTTCAGAAAACGTCCGATGACATCGATGACGTTATTCGCGTGCACGGTAGTGAACACCAGGTGGCCCGTCAGCGCAGACTGGATCGCAATTTGAGCGGTTTCGGTGTCGCGAATTTCACCGACCATGATCTTGTCCGGGTCGTGTCGCAGGATCGAACGCAGGCCGCGGTCGAACGTGAGCCCTTTCTTTTCGTTGACCGGAATCTGAGTGATGCCGTGCAACTGATACTCAACCGGATCTTCAATCGTGACTATCTTGTCTTCCTCGTTGCGAATTTCGTTGAGCGCGGCATAGAGCGTAGTGGTCTTACCCGAACCGGTTGGACCAGTAACCAACACCATGCCGTAAGGCTCTGCTATGTAGTGGCGAAACTTTCTCAAGTCCTCTTCGGCAAACCCGACCACATCCAGATTGAGGTTACGAAATTCTTCGTTGATCTGCTCCTTGTCCAGAATACGAATGACCGCGTCCTCACCGTGGATCGTTGGCATGATAGAAACACGGAAATCCACGTTGCGGCCTTTGTAGCGCACGCGGAAGCGGCCGTCCTGCGGGACGCGGCGCTCGGCAATGTCCAGTTCAGACATGACTTTTATGCGCGAGATGAGCGTTTGATGGTAGGCAAGATCAATCGGATCGACCTTGGCATAGAGCGCGCCGTCAATTCGATACTTGACCTGCACTTCCGTGTCGCGCGTCTCGATGTGAATGTCAGACGCGCGCGACTCCATCGCGTTGTAGATGATCGAGTCGACGAGTTTAATAATTGGGGACATCTCGGAATCGGTCGCCAACCGATCGAGATCAAGCACCTCCTCGCCGTGCTCAGTTTCGCGGACTAATGAAATACGAAAACCCGAGGCCGCTTCCTGTAATACGCGCTGCGTGGCATCGCCCCGGCGCAGGATGACTTCAATCGCGCCCGCGGTCGCTACGTGAGGAACAATACGCGACTTCAGGGCGGTGGCGAGTTCGTCAAGTCGTTCCAGGTCAGTCGGGTCCGCCATCGCGATATGTAATCCTTTTTCATCGCGCTTGAGTGGCAGAAACTGGTGACGCACCATCAAATCTACGGGAATCTCGTTAAAAAGGCCGTAGTCGATCGGCGACTCCTGATCGGTGGGAAGCAATTCGACGAAGGCCAGCCGGTAGCGGCGCGCGAGATCCTTCGCCGCGCGCACCTCGGGAGGTTCGTGGTTGTCTCCGCGTGAAGACAACTGACCATCGCCCACCGCCGGTGAATCCAGGGCCCTTTCGGATGGCGGAGCTGGTGTGGGATTTTCAGTAAATTGTTTCATTTAATTCTCGAGACAGATTTCCAGTTTCACCTCGCGCTGCCTGCGCCTCATTAATGATGACCAGCCACTCCGGCGCCAGTGGAAATTGATTGTATGATGGGGAGATAAATGGCCAGTAGAATCGTGACGACAATTCCACCCATGACCACAAGAATCGCAGGCTCAAGCGTGGTCGTCAACTGCTCAAGCCGCACTTCCGACTCCGCATCGTAAAAGACCGCAACTTCGTCAAGCATCTCACGCAAGCTGCCCGAACGCTCGCCAATTCCAACCATATCGACAGCCAGCATCGGTACCCACTTCGCCGCCTCAAGACTCTCCGTGAAGGACTGGCCTTCACGAATCATCGGCAGAATAGCCGAACTGCGACGCCGCAGTTCCCGGTTTGTGACCGACTCGGCCGCAATTTCCCACGACTCTACCAGCGTAATGCCGCCTGCCAGCAACGTGGCGAGCGAGCGCGTGGCCTGCGCGACCGATAGTTGTACTACCAGGTTGCCGGCCAGCGGTATCTTCAAAATAAACGAATCAACTTTCAGACGGCCCTGCGCGGTGCGTGACCAGAGAAATAGGGCAATTGCGCCGCCGATGAATAGTGGTCCAAACCAAAGTACGTTTGAGGACAACCACTTTGATAGGCCGACGACAATCTGCGTAACCGTCGGCAGCTCGGTGCCAAAGCCGGAAAACAAATCAGACATTCTCGGCACAACGTAGATTGTCAAAAAAGTCACCATGCAACCAGAAGCGAAAAGCAGAAACAGTGGATAGGCCAGGGCCCCACGGATCTTGCGGCGTAGCGCAACGTTGCGGCGCATGTAAGTCACATAACGACTAAGCACTTCATCGAGCGCACCGGAACGCTCGCCCGCAAGAATCGATGCCGTATAAATTCGCGGAAAAATACTGCCCTGTGCCGCAAAGGCCTGGGACAGCGCCGCGCCGCCGCGAATCTGTTCTTCAACGTCGCCAAGCACCGCGCGCAAACGCGCCGAAGCCGCTCGCTTCCGCAACATTGAGATGGCTTGCAGAATCGGAATGCCGGCGCGCACCAGCGCTGCCAGTTGCTGGTTAAAAAGCAGAAAGTCGTTTGCCTTGACGCGTGGCTGGCCACCCCGCCCTCCCAGTCGGGTCAGGGTTGTAACTCCGCTGGTTTTCGGCGGCGTGACATTGAAAACTCTGAAGCCTTCGCGCTCGAGGCGCGCTCGTGCTTCGTTGACGCCCGGCGCTTCCACGGTGCGCGTCACCACCTCGCCCGCCGGCGTCCCTAATCTACAAATAAACTCAGCCATTGATTGATGATTCTCGGCTCAAGATCAGCGCGAAAGTATAGCATGCGGCTTCGTGGCGGCAGGTTGCTCCCGGTGCTATCTACACTGCGTACACGACGACGCCTCGGGAAAGTTCCCCTCCTCCATAAAGTTGACCAATTCATCCGAAGAAAGAGCCCGGTACTACCGATGCATTTTGATTTTTAGGAATTTCAAGGACTTTTTTGCCAAGTTGAATTTAGTTTATCCGGTCGCTACCACCACCCCCAGCAATGGCCGCCCGGCTGGGGAACCCGGTCCGCTCCCGTTTCTGTAATGAGTGGCACGCCTTTGGATGCGCCTAAAATGCATCACTGGTCCCACATGTTTTCACTTTACGCCGCCTGATGCCCTGTCCTACAATGCCAATTAGTCAACACAGACTGGATTGAGTGGTGCGCGGCCGTTTCCCCACGTAAGCGATTCCCCGGTTAGATCTAAGATAAATTCAGGTCTTCGGACATCACTGCTTCTCGCTCCGGCATCTGTGTTTACAGTCCTGTCCTACTAACACATAAGTCGGAACGCTTGCGAGAAACGCGAGGGTCACATGCACTTACCTTCTGGACGCGCTCTTGGTTTTGCTTCGGTCTCTTTTCTCTTGGCCTTTGTTCTGCTTCACAATTGTCCATCGGTCGCGACCGCTCAGTCTCCGAGCCCACAGAAAACCACCGGCGAACCAGCAAGCGAGCCTGCGCCTGCGAAGCCGTCTGAAACACCTCCAGCCAGTCAACAAAAGTCGGGAAACGAAATCGATGGGCCCGTTATCGTGAACACCGACTTGATAACGTTTACGGTTACGGTGACTGACACCTATGGGCGCTATGTTTCGGGATTGGGCAAAAACGCCTTCACCGTGCTCGATGAGAAGAAGCCCCAGGAAATAACGTTCTTCAGCGATGATGACGCACCTGTCTCCGTCGGCGTGCTCTTCGACGTGTCGGGATCAATGGGGGGCGATAAGGTCAAACGCGCCCGCGACGCGCTGTCGAAGTTTATTCAAACCAGCCACAATTCTGATGAGTATTTCCTGATAGCCTTCAACCAACGCGCCCAATTGCTGCTCGACAAAACTCGCGACGGAAACGCGGTGCTCGACAAGCTGACCTTCGTCCAGACGAAAAACAATACTGCTCTTTACGATGCCTGTTATCTCGGTGTGGAGAAGGTGCAACGCGGCACCCATCCCAAGCGCGCTCTCCTTTTGATTAGCGACGGTCAGGACAACAATTCCCGCTACACCTTTAATGAGCTGCGACGGCTATTGAAAGAGTCGGACGTCACTTTGTATGG
>DIYZ01000131.1:5497-19511 GCA_002427845.1 Chloracidobacterium sp. UBA6041
AAGGCCTTCTTTCCCAGAAGCTCCGAAGAAATGGACGACATCTTCGAGCAAATAGCACTCGAGCTGCGTCACCAGTATTCGATTGGATATAAACCCACGAATTTCAGTAATAACGGCCGCTGGCACAAAATAAAGGTTAAAGTTAATCCGCCGCGCGGATTGCCGCGTCTCTTCGTTCGCGCAAAGGAAGGTTATTACGCCATTCCCGGCTCACGCTAATTGCCCGCAACTGTTACGGCAACTTATTAACTCTCCCGAAGCATCTTTCTAAAGGTCGCACGCGGCCTGTCTCTCTCTACAGCGTCGTGGGCACCGATCCTGCGCAGGTGTTTTGCGAATCGGCGTGGCGTTTTTGCCGTCAAGCAGCCAGCGTCGCTTCAGAGACGTTTCGCCGGGCGCAGGTGAAAGGTTAAACTTAAGAAACCGAACAACGCCTTCGGTGGGAATGGCTGCAATCAAGGTTTTTATTTTGGCTGGACTAATTTAATAATGAATTTTCTAAAAGGTCAGATGGGCCGGTTGAAACAGGGAAGATTCGCAGTGCTGCTCGGGCTCGTCCTGGTGGCGACTGCGGTGGTTGGCTCGAGTTTGGTTTTTGTGGCCAGAGGTCAGGATCGGCCACGCCGCAGCTCGGCAATTGCCCCGCAGCCAACACCGACGCCCACGCCGGCTCCGCGCTCTACGCAATCGTCCGTTAACCGTCAGGTGACCGCTTCAACCCCAACACCGACGCCCACGCCGGCTCCGCGTGCAACACCGTATGACCGCATCGCCCCGACGCTCGGTGAACCGCCACCGCCCCCGGTCCTTAAGCCAAAGCCAACTCCTACACCGCCCGAGGAAGACATCGACGAAGGCAGCATCGTCAGAGTCAACACCGAGCTGGTCACCCTTAACGTCCGGGTGATCGATCGAAACAATCGTCCCATCGATAACGTGAGACAGAATGAGTTTCACGTATTCGAAGACAGCGTGCCGCAGCCAATCGATACGTTCACGCGCGAGGAAGTACCAATCAGTTATGGTCTGGCGGTCGACACTTCCGGTTCGCTGCGTTCCCAGTTGCAGGCCGTGGTTGATGCTGGAAAGACTATCGTCAACAGCAACAAACCGGGCGATGAAACTTTTCTGGTGCGGTTTATTAGCAGCGATAAGATTGAAACTGTCCAGGACTTTACGCCCAGCAAAGATTTGCTAATGGATGGTTTAGATAGTCTTTACATCGAAGGCGGGCAGACGGCAATAATCGATGCTGTTTACCTTACCGCCGAACACGTTGCCGAATATAAAAAAGGCGATGAGAGCGACAGGCGACGGCGCGCGCTAATTGTAATTACGGACGGCGAAGATCGCTCCAGCTTTTATTCGCAGGAGAAACTCTTCGAGCGTCTACGCGAAGAAGACGTGCAGATTTACGTGATTGGTTTTGTTAACGAACTCGACAAAGAAGGCGCGTTTATTCGTAAGAGCCCGCGCGACAAAGCCGTCAACCTCATCAATAAACTGGCGACGGAAACCGGGGGCCGAGCATTTTTTCCGCAATCGCTGTCTGAGTTACCGCAGATCGCCAGTGAAATCGTGCGCGATCTTCGCACTCAATATGTGCTTACTTACAATCCCACCAACAAAGCGAGGGATGGTTCATTCCGTTCGATCAAAGTCGCTGTCGATGAAGCTTCAGGCCGTGACAAACGGATTGCGCTGACTCGCAATGGCCGCGTTGCTCCGAAAGGCGAACCGGCGCCGGCCAGGATTCCGACAACGCGGACCACCACCAGACCTCCGGTAGGAGCAAACAAAACCCCTTAATCGGCGCACTTGCTCCTGATGTTTTCTCTTCGTAAGTAAGGGCTTGTTCGCCAACATACTATTCACGCCTCAAGTTTTCCGGTTTGAAGCCTGGAATGTTTCATCAGGCCGTGAACTTCGGACGGCGAAATCTATTTTGAAACGAGGCGTTCACTTCACAGCTTCGATCTCTGCGACATACATTCCACCGATCTCGCGCCAGACGATCCAACCAATTCGATCGTCCGTTCGCGAATCTACTTTTCTCTGCGTCGAGTTGGCATACCGCTTTCAATCCCCGCCCACTCGGTTTTCATAACCGAGGAAGGCGAACAGCGTCGCGAGCGCAAACGGGGAAGAGGAAGTCGATCGAGGAGTCGAAGCGCTCGACCCCGTCGAGATCTTTAATACTCTGAACATCCTGCAGCGGCAACCTGAAATTGCCGAGGACATCTCAAAGGTACTCGCGCAACGTCGAACTGAGCTTGAGGCCGTCCGCGAAGGATTAAATGAAGAAGCAAAACGCGCCCGTATGCGCCACCACCAGGGCGATCTGCTCAATCGCATCCGAAAGTTCTTTACCTTATGACCAGGACATCGGGTTAAGCCTGCCTACTGACTTCCCGGTCGCGCGGATACGTCCCTAACAAGGTTAATTAATTGGCCGATCTGAGCCTCACGCCCCTGGCTTTTGCGCATGAGTTCTTCAAGCATCAACTCGCTTTTCAGGTTCACCTTGAAATCCTGTTCTGCCGCGAGGCGATCCTTTTCGGCCGCGCGGTTTTGCGACATCATGATAATCGGCGCCTGTAATGCCGCGGTCATGGAGAGCATGAGATTGAGAAGTATGTAAGGGTAAGGATCAAACTGTGCGCCATTTTCGCCCCGCCCGTAATGAACGAGAACGAACGTGTTGAATGCCATCCAAGCGACAAGGGATGACACATAAATAATAATGAAAGTCCATGAGCCACCAAAAGAAGCAACGCGATCCGCGATGCGTTGCCCAATAGTTAACTTCTCTTCCATTTCGACGTTGATGTTGCGGGTCGCGCGTTGCGAAACCAGAACGTTAGTCTGGCGCATGCGCGCGCCGATTTCGCAAATGACATCGATCGCGATGTCGGGGTGCTTCATCAGAAACTCTTGAAAGTCGTCGCTACTCAACCGATGCAGCATTGTCTCAACTATGGCTGTCGCATTGGTTGAGCGCGGTCCGCGATCCAGCACGGCAAGTTCGCCGAAGAATTCACCGGGTTTGAGTTCAGCCAGTGTCACTGGCTTTACGTCCTCGTCCAGCACCCAAATACGAACCGAGCCTGACTCCACCACATACAGCGCGTCGCCTTTGTCCTGCTCGTTGAAGATTATTTCGTCAACGCCAAACTTTACCTGGTCAACTTCCTGGGCCAGTTGTTGCAATTCCTCCGGCGTCAATCTCTTGAATAGAGGAATACGAGAAAGACTCTCAGCTTCATCGCTCGGACGATTTTCAGTGGACATATACCCAGTCTCCTATGATTTTGTCGCTTCGATCTTTTCGGATTATTCGCTCGTCAGCCGGCTCAGCACTTCTTCACTGATGCCAAAGGGATCCGTCGGTGGCTCGTTACTGCTCAGGCGTTCAACCGCCGTAATTAGATCCATTAGCGGCCCGCCCAATACTTCATCAGTGGAATTGATTTCAACGCATGAAGGCGAATCGAAGGGCGTGACGAAAAGATACCGGGGCAGTTTAGTGTCGCTTAGCGGATCCGAAGGGCCGAGTATGAGCAGATTGTTGTTCCAGCGGGCATAGCGGTGAGCCGAGCCGAGTTGGCGCTCCCAGTGGAGTTCGCCGCGCTCAGTCAGCGAGATCAACTGTGCAAGCAACTTGGCTAGTCGGTCATTGGTAACTTGATCTCGGGCCATTGCGGCCTCCTTTGAAAAACTATCTAATGAGAAACGTCCCATCGAAGTCCGCTGAGGTTATCACCTCTGGAAAAAAATAGGAACATGCTTGCCTTACAGAACCGCTCGCGGTAGCGCGCGGATGCTGCCATCCAAGTGGCCAGGATACGGCAGGACTTCATCGCTAATTTCCACGTTGAGCGTTGCATCCGCTCGTTACCGCGAGCGGTTCTGTATTGCGCGCTTCGTGTTGCATCCGCTCGCTACGGCTCCCCGTTCTGTAACGCATTTTCGGCAGATTACCCGCGCATCGTGACGAACATTCCCGCTGCCGCTACGGCCATTATCGCGGCGGTGGCCCAGCCGAGCCACTTAAGGAGTGGCGGGTTTACGTGCGCGCCCATTATTTTTTTGTTGCTCGTGAGTAGCACGACCAGGACAATCAGCGGGGGCGCAAGCACGCCATTCAATATGGCGGACCAAAACAACATCTTGACGGCGTTAATGCCGAAGTAGTCCAACCCCAGTCCGAGAATCATGGCCGTCGCTACAACAGCATAAAACTTTTTGGCAAGGCGGGGTTTGTCTTCCAGCGTTCCGCGCCAGGCGCTTGCTTCCGCGATGGCATATGCAGCTGCGCCGGCCAGGACCGGAACGCCCAGCATTCCCGTTCCGATCAAGCCCAACGTGAAAAGCAGGTAAGCGCCCTTGCCGGCCAGCGGACGCAATGCTTCGGCGGCCTGCTGGGCAGTTTCTATGCTTGTTTGTCCGTGCGCATGTAAGGTGGCCGCGGTTGTCAGGATGATGAAATACATCACGACGTTTGAGAAGAACATTCCCGTCAAAACGTCAGTTCGCGATCTCCGCAACTCTTGGCTGGTAGCGCCTTTTCGTTGCCGCACCGTGCTACGGCCCATCTTTCGCTCCTCCTCAACTTCCTGCGATGCTTGCCAGAAGAAGAGATAGGGCGAGATCGTAGTCCCGAGTATGCCCACAAAAGTTGCGAGGTAAGCACTCGACCACTCGATATGAGGAATGAAGGTTGAGCGAAGAACCGCGCTCCAGTCTGGTCGCGCCAGAAAGGCGTCGATGATGTAGGCAAAGAGAACTAGCGTCAGCCACTTGAAAACCCTGGCAATGAAACGGTATGAAGTCCAGAACAGGAGAGAGGTGATCAAAACGGCATAGATCGGTGTCCAGACAATCGAGTTAACGCCGGTCATCATGGCGGTGGCCTCGGCCATGCCGCGGAGGTCGGCACCGATGTTGACGACGTTTGCCACTATCAACAAACAACACGCCCCCCACAGAATCCAGCGCGAATAGTTGCGACGGATTACACCGGCGAGCCCGCGACCGGTGACCATTCCCAGGCGCGCACACATGAGTTGCACCGAGGCCATCAAGGGAAAGGAAAATAGCGCAGTCCACAAGGGCGCGTATCCGAACGAAGCCCCGGTGACGGAGTACGTCGAGATGCCTGAAGGATCATCGTCCGCAGCGCCGGTGATTAGACCTGGCCCCAGCTCGGAAAAGAATTGATGGACGCGCCCGGGGGGTACGAGCTTCGTTACTCCTTCCGTGCCTTTCGTTTTCTTCGTCACGCGCAACTCCTAAACTGAGGCCTGGTTATTCTGACTTAGACCCTTTCTTCGGCTTCTTATATTTTGCCGCAGCATCCAACTGGCGAGCTCGGCGATGCAGAACCGCTCGCGGTTAGCGCGGGGATACTGGCACCCAACTGGCAACGATACCGGGCTTCATCATCGCTAATCTCAAAGTTGCTCCTTGCATCCGCTCGCTACCGCGAGTGGTTCCGTAGAGTTCCTAATCTCTGAACATTCGCTAGCTCGCTTTATGCCGATGCTTGCTGTGCTTGATATTGTGGCGGGCCTCGGCTTCTTCAACTGAATGACTCATGGTTAACTTCAAGTCTTTTTTAGCCATGTCCACGAGTTTCTGATAGTGAGTGTG
The DNA here is from genome assembly GCA_002427845.1 of Chloracidobacterium sp. UBA6041. GTDB lineage: Bacteria > Acidobacteriota > Blastocatellia > Pyrinomonadales > Pyrinomonadaceae > PSRF01. Next base: position 11,150 of record DIYZ01000131.1, read on the forward strand.
CAGAGTCCGGATCTCTTCCTCGGTCAAATCCTCAACATCGATCAATCTGTTGCTGGCGCCTTCAAGCGCAGCGACAATCTCATTCAACTTCAGATGAATCGCCAGCGCATCTTTGTTTTGTGTGCGCTGGATAAGAAAAACCATTAAGAAGGTAACTATCGTCGTGCCGGTGTTAATTACTAACTGCCAGGTGTCTGAGAAGTTAAACACCGGCCCGGTAGTTATCCAGACAAGGATTACCGTCAAAGCCAGAATAAAAGCCGTTGATGTCCCGGTGGCCTTCGTAGCTTTGAACGAAAATCGCTCCAGCGTCTGACTTATCCAATTCCGTTTTTTCGTGACCATAGAGGTCCTCCGAAGTCTTTATTTTTTCCTCTTAATTCACAGGGTTATTGTTGCTGTGGATCAGCGCACCTATTAAAGAATATTGACAGCGCGAGCAGCCAGGAGCGCGAGCACGGTCAGAGAGATGAGTGACTGAAGCATCATAAGCACCTTACCCCATCGTGCCAGCACCGGCACGTCAGTCGGTGAAAAGGCCGTGCTCGTGTTGAAGGCAAGAAAAAGGTAATCCACGAAATTGGGTGACCACCCATGCTCATCTGCTTTCGTTTTAGCTTCCGGCGTCATGGTCATCTGGGGGAAAAGGAACGCTCCATCCGGATGACCAAAGCGCTTATCGCGCCCGTGCGGCCCTCCAGCATCCAGTCGCCAGTACCAGAGAGCGAAGACGAGGATATTGGTAAGCCACAGTGAGGCGGCAGAAAGTAGCAACTGCGCAGGAGTTTCTCGATGTGCGGGTAGGCCCGCTATCAGAAGGGTAACTGAGCCAATCATGCCCAGAGTCACTACGCCGGTGACCGTAAAACCGAGAATTCTATTGAGAAGGTGCAGATCCTTGATATGTGAGATGAAAGTCGGTACGAGCAGCGCCAGGACGATCACCAGGAATAGCCAGCGCGGGCCAATTACCAAATGCCTGGGAAGCGCAGTATACAACCCACCTACCGCCAGGATGGCAGTAAACGCGGGCCAGCGTGGCTCTGGGTCCCACCGATCCGGCACATGATCTATTTCGCTCATCTTTTAAACCCTCACCCGGTCATTCGAGTTTTTGTGTCTCTTTTTTGATCATCGACGAGTTCGGCGCAAGAGTATTCCGGAAAATGTAGCGGAGCACGCGATCAAGTGCCCGGCAAAGATCTGAGTTTCTCGTTCAAGTGAGAACGGTCAGCCAACGAGTGCAGGAGCGGGCCTTCAGAAGTGAATTCCACTTCGCTGACCGAACCTACCGGGCACGCGAGCCGGTAGCGAAAACGTCCCACATCGATGCCGAGTAAACTACAGAGAAAGATCCTGATAGTCGCTTTATGAGTGACGATTAAAACGTTGCCGCCAACTTCATCGCTAAACTGTTCTCTGATTTCTGCGATTACGCGCAACCCGCGTTGGGCCGCAGCGGCCGCCAACTCGCCTCCGGTTGGCGCATGCCAGGCAGGGTCGGCGAGCCAGTTAACGTAGTCCTCGTGATATTCGCGCGCGACCGTTTCCTTGGTGAGCCCTTCCCATTTGCCGTATCCGATCTCTCTTAACTCATCGCGCACTTCGAGTTTCATGCCCAGGGCGTCGCAAAGAGGGCGGGCCGTGTCAATAGCTCGCCGCAGGCTGCTGGAATAAATTGCTCTCCATGGTTTTGCGCGGTATGCGGCAGCAAACGCCTGGGCCATCTGGAGACCCTCCGCGGTGAGTTCAGGATCCAAACCGGAACCACAGAAGTTATCTTCGCGGCTAAGCTCAGTTTGTCCGTGACGCAGGAAATAAAGAGTCAGGCTCATCTCGAGACAGGCTGGAGACGGAAAGGGGGGGTTTTTTGAATAACGGTCCTCCGGATTACTACCTCGGGCGCACCGAACCACTGATCTTCTTCTTCGTCGTCTGTCCTGTTTTCAAAACGGGTAGTCCTTGGTCCACGTCGTCGTGAGGTTGAGGAATTACGTGAGTGGCAACAACGACGCCAACTTTTCTACCGGCAGCAGCTCCGGCATCGACCGCACTGCGCACCGCAGCCACATCTCCCCTAACAATCGCGGTGACCAGGCCGGCGTCGATCTTTTCCCAACCAACCAGTCGCACGTTGGCGGTTTTGACCATCGCATCGGCAGCTTCGATCATCGCCACCAATCCCATACATTCAACCATGCCAAGTGCTTCTGCCATAGTTTCTCCTTAAGATTTTCGCTGGTAAAAGTTAAGCCGTAGACTGAACTTTGTCCAGAGTTTGCAGTGATAGATTCCTAAGCCGCCCCTGGACCAGTACATCATTTCAAAAGCGATAGTATTTCTCAACGCTGGCCGGCATTTGAATAAGTGCGATTTGCTGCAAGCGCGGCGCGAGAATGACGCATAAACTTTACAAGGTTGCTCGCTCATTGCCCTTGCGGAGAACGTCTTGCCGAAACGCAGGCCATGAATCACGAAGATAGAGTGCGAACAGAGGCCACCAAATCAGATCGTTCGTGACCGATAAAATAATCGTAGAGAAGGGCCATGTTCCATTCCAGATCAAGCGGAGCAGTCCAATTGGGCCCAGCACTTTGCCAACGAGACCAGCTGCGGCCAGCAACCAGCCGCGCTCGGGAACACGCGCCACCTCGAAATAGATCAAGCAAATCGAGGCCGCGACAGGTCGCGACCGGACAAAGCGCTGACAGGTCAGCGCACTCCAAGGAGCTGTCGCCTCCACTTGTTCAGAGCTTCCATTAGTTTGTCACTGGTTTCCGCCATTACTTTTGTTCAGGAAGGTCCGACTTTTCGTTGAGGGCTTCTCTAATGGCCTGTTTCATTTGCGGAAGCGTGGTCACGGCATTGAAACCAATGAAACGTCTTACGATCCGACCACTCCTGGAAACTACGAAGCACTGTGGAATAGCATCACGACCTTGCATTAGAGTCAATGCAACTTCTGGAGTGGCCCAACCAACCCTATAATGTACGGCAAAGTCATGAACCCAGTTGCGCACCTCCTCAGTTGAGATGTCTGGGTTCTCTGTTGATAACTCGACAATTTGCACTCCTTGAGACCAAAATTGCTTATGCAATTTCACAAGGGCGGGAGTCTCAAATTGGCACGGGCCACACCAGGTCGCCCAGAGGTTCACGACCAGAACCTTTCCTGAGTAGTTTTAAAGACAACTAAGATGAGCAGACGAACTCGCATGGGAATTCAGTTGCGCAGCGAATGAATTGGCGCGGGGATGCGTCCACCGCGGCGAATGAAGTCGGCTGAAGAAAACAAGTTCACGGCCATGATGGGCGCGCTTCCAAGCAAGCCGCCAAACTCGACCATGTCGCCTACTTCACGACCGGGAACCGGGATGATCCGCACAGCAGTCGTTTTGTTATTCATCACCCCGATCGCCATTTCATCCGCAATGATGGCCGAGATTGTCTCGGCTGAAGTGGAGCCGGGCACGGCCACCATATCGATGCCGACGGAACAGACGCTGGTCCATGCTTCGAGTTTATCGAGCGAGAGGGCGCCCAGCCGGACAGCTTCAATCATGCCCGCGTCCTCTGAAACTGGAATGAACGCGCCGCTCATTCCGCCCACCGATCCGCTGGCCATGGCGCCGCCCTTTTTGACAGCGTCAGTTAGCAAAGCGAGTGCCGCGGTTGTGCCATGCGTTCCCGCTCTTTCAAACCCCATCGCTTCGATGATGTTGGCAACTGAATCGCCCGGCACCGGAGTCGGCGCCAGGGATAAATCAATGATGCCGAATGGGATTCCCAGCCTGCGGGCCGCTTCCCTGCCCACCAATTCGCCGGCGCGCGAGAGTTTGAACGAAAGCTTCTTGATGATTTCGGCCAACTCCTGCAGCGGCAAGTCCAGAGCGGCATGTCTTATGGCGTAGTTAACGACACCCGGACCAGACACGCCGACATTGATAACCGCTTCCGGCTCGCCGACACCGTGAAAAGCGCCCGCCATGAACGGATTGTCTTCAACAGAATTCGCAAAACAAACAAACTTTGCGCAGGCGATGCCGCCTTCATTGCTGGTCCGCTCAGCCGCTTCCTTGATAATTATTCCTACCTGCCGCACCGCATCCATGTTGATGCCCGCGCGAGTGGTGGCGACATTTACTGATGAACATAAACGCCTGGTGGTCGACAGGGCCTCCGGAATAGAGTTAAGAAATTCGCGCTCTGAGTCTGTCGCACCCTTGTGGACGAGGGCTGAATAACCACCAATAAAATCCACGCCTACTGCGCCGGCCGCTTCGTCAATTGCGCGCGCCAGTTCAACCGGATCGCCACTGGCGGCTTCCGTAATCATGGAGACCGGCGTAATTGCAATTCTCTTGTTGGCGACGCGAATTCCGTATTCGTCGCCTATCTGATCGACAGTTTCAACCAGGCGATCGGCGAAGCGATGGATTTTTTCCGTGGCGCGTTCGGCTGTTTCGGCGATTGAGGCCGTGGCGCAGTCGCGCAAGCTCAGGCCCAGCGTCACCGTGCGGACGTCGAGATGCTCCATCTCGGTCATGGCGACTGTCTGGAGTATCTCTGCTTGCGAATATTCCATATCAGGGGATTTTCTAGTCTTGAGTCTTGAGTCTTGAATTTCGAGTTTCGGGTTTCGAGTTCGGATCGCTAAATTCCGGGTTTCAAGTCTCGGATAGATTCAAGGTGCGACCCGAGAAGCAACATAACTCGAAACGCGAAACTCGAAACGCGAAACTCTCCCAGCCTCGAAACCCGAAACTTTCTTAGCTAATCAGTTTATTCAACAGCACCATCACTAGAAACATGACAAACAGCACGGCCGCGATCAGCACAAAGCGCAAGCTGGGATCGTATCCGGCTTCGTCAATGACTACGGTGGAAATTTCACGTAACTTCTGCACGCGATGAATCACGTCTCCTTCAACATCATGCACTAACGTCGTGGCGCGTTGAATCTTGCCCCGTGGCTCGCCGGCGGCACGAGGCGCAGACGCTTGTTGCAGCGGGCCTGCCGGCTCCTTCGACTTTGGTGCAGTTGCTTCCTTACCAGGCTGGGCAGCAGGCGCCTCGGGGTCGGCGGTATCTCTGCCCGGTGACGCATCGACGAGCGGAGCCGTCACCGTTGGTCTGGGTGGTTTCGCTGCTTCAGACTTTCGGATCAGCTCTTTGCCACACTGCGGGCAGAAAAACGCCTGACTACGAATTGATGCGCCACATGATGGACAACGTCGGGAGATTTCGGGTTCAGACATGTTAAGAATTTCGGAGTTTGGATTGCGAATTTTGGATTTTACGCTGCGAATTTCGGATTTGTTTGGACTCGGATTTCGCGATTTTGAATTCTGGAAATTTCGAAATTCGAAATCCGCAATTCGAAATTCTCAGATGCGGTGCATCGCATTGAATAGATCCTCTCTTTGCGCATAAATGCGCACTCCCAATTTCTCGCCTTCCCGGCGCAGCCGCTCCTTTAATTCTGTCGCGCTCTCGCGCGCCCGCGACGTGTTGACAATAATCACCATGGCAAATTTTCCCTGAACCACCGTCTGATTGATATCCACGATGCTGCATTCGGCTTCGGCGAGTATTTGCGCAACGCCGGCAACAATTCCGGGATGATCCACACCAAACACCGAAATAATCATCCGGTCGGAAGAGCCTTCCTGCGATTGGGAAACAAAACCGCCACTTGATGGGATAGATTGTAGGGAGGAATAAGAACTGCCGTTCGTGCCGAGAAAAGGTTCGACTTCGCGAAAGAGTTCGGTAACCAATTGTTCGACTGTCTGCTCGCTAGCTGCAGCGCCAAGTCGGCTATACACCGCCTTTGTCAGTCGATAAATCAGCTCTTCATTCGCCATAGGAACAGTTATGAGTAATGAGTAATGTGTGATGAGTGATGAGTGATGAGTGATGAGTAAGAAAGAATTTCCTTTTGGCTCATCTACTCATAACTCATAACTCATTACTAATTACTTTTTCAGGATCTGCCGTTATCGCGCGCCAGTTTCACGGCCGCTTCACGCATCTCTTCTGAAACTGAGTCTGTGATGTCTACGCGATCGACAATTCCCACTACGGCGGCCTCAATAGCCATGTCCTGATTGCCAATTGCGGAGCGCGCTGCTTTGCCGAACGCGCACATCACCATTTCACCTGTGCCGGCGCCGAGCCGGTCCGCCACGATGACGATGTTGCGCGTTGGCTCCTTCTCAAGATCGTAGGGATGTACGACGAGGAAGCGAACGCCCTCAAGATCGGGGCTTTTCTTGGTGGACCAAACTGTGCCGACGACTTTTCCTAAGAACATGGTTTCGAGTTTTGAGTTTCGAGTTTCGAGTTTCAGGTTCACGACGTTGTTTTAACTCGAAACCCGAAACTCTGAACCCGAAACTGTCTTCAGGCTTTTGCGAAAACCTCGGCTGGCTCGCCGATGTCGCGCGCGGCCGGAGTGATAATCGTTTTTCCGTTGATATAGATCTTTTCGCCCTTCTGAATGGCGCGTCTAACGTCGTCTTCACTGACGAAGTCAACTGTAGCTTTTCCATTGGTCGCCGCGGCGGAGCTGCTCACGGGCATTGATGAAGTTCGCGCACCATTTCCTGCCTGGCCAACACTCTCCGGTTGTCGCCGGCTCTCGGCCGGTCCGGCATACATGCTTCCAGCCTCGGGCTCAACAGGCGCGCGCGGCGGTTGTTGTTGCGGCGCACTTGCTTGTCTGGACGCGTGTCCGGATGTCTCATCCGGCCGTCGCCCCGCAAGAAACCGATCCACAATAGCGGCGATTTCTTCGCGGTTAATTTTACCCGCGCCCGAACTCACAATTGTTTGTGCTTGTCCTGCTCGCTGGGCGGCTGGCGCAGGCGCGGCGGCGGATGTTGCAGTTGACGCTGCCGGCCGGACACTCTTGACGGGTCTGGTTTCAAAAGCCACACGTTTTATATCAAGCAAATGGAGCGGCGAGACGTTGTCCGAGGTAACGTTTCCGCCCCACGAACCGCAGCCCAAAGTCATAGACGGGGGCAGCGCTGTTGAAAAACCGATCGCGCCGTGCGTTGTGGGCGTGTTGACGGTGATGCGCGAGGCGGGCATCTCGCTACCAAAGCGAACAGCAGCCTCGCGAGAACGAGTGTGAATACCCGCGGTGTGGCCCATGCCTCCGTAGCGCAGCACTTCACAGCAGCGCTCCGCTCCGCGTCCAATTCCGTCGGCAACATAAAAAGCGAGAATGGGCGACAGTTTCTCCATCGAGAGCGGGAACTCACGACCGACGCCCGCGACATCCGCAATCAGGCAACGGGTTCCCTGCGGGACGTTGAGTCCAGCCATTTTCGCAATCGTTTCTACCGATCTGCCAACAATGCCTGGATTCAAAGAACGTTGCGGCGTTGCGACGATCTTTCCCAGTTGATCAGCCTCGGAGGCCGAAAGAAAATGCGCGCCCTGGGCCTTGAATTGATCTCGAACTGCTTTTTCTATAGAGGCATCACAAACGACAGCTTGCTCGGAAGCACAAATGGTCCCGTTATCAAAACATTTGCTCGTCAAAATATCCTGCACCGCTTTGGGAACATCAGCCGTTCTTTCGATAAACACAGGAACGTTGCCGGGGCCGACACCGAAAGCCGGCTTGCCCGACGAATAAGCGGCACGCACCAGGCCAATGCCGCCCGTTGCCAGGATGACGGCAGTTTGCTTGTGCTTCATCAAGGCTTCGGTGCCTTCGATTGTGGCGGTGGTCATACACGCAACTGCCTCAGCAGGCAACCCTTCCTTGACGGCCGCTTCACGCATTACCTTTACGGTTTCGTTGATACACCGCGCCGCCGACGGATGTGGCGAAAGCACAATCGCGTTTCGGGATTTGATTGCGATCAAGACTTTGAATATCGCGGTCGAGGTGGGGTTAGTGGAAGGAATGATCCCGGCAACAACGCCGCGCGGGCTGGCGATTTCTACAACGTCTTTCGACTCGGAGACAACACCTACCGTGCGCAGTCCGCGAAAGTAGTTCCAAACATCCTCAGCGGCAAAACGATTCTTCTCCTGCTTATCGGCTGGAATACCGTACCCGGTCTCTTCAACTGCTAACGCGCCCAACCGCGCGGCTTCTCGCAACGCAGCCCGGGACATTGCCTCGCAAATGCGATCGATCTTCGCCTGATCGTAACGGGCGATCTCAGCCTGCGCCTTGTGTGCTGCTTCGACGAGGTCCCGCGCTTGTTGTACTGATATAAGGTCCTTGTCTGCGGACATGGCGAACCTCCAACGCGATTTTGATTTTCGATCTTTGATTGGCGATTGCCTGTGTCTCACCAATTCAAAATCTGAAATCCAAAAATCTAAAATCCGTTAT
>DIYZ01000131.1:19629-26413 GCA_002427845.1 Chloracidobacterium sp. UBA6041
CCGACCCTGCGCGCCGCCGCGGCGCCGGCATCAGTGGCAGCCTTGACTGCACCAACGTCTCCACGAACGAAAATAGTGACGTAACCGGCGCCAATATACTCTTTTCCTAAGAGCTGAACATTCGCAGCTTTGACCATTGCATCAGCGGCTTCGACGGCTCCGACGAAACCTTTCGTCTCTACCATTCCGAGGGCTTCTAAGGGCATCTCCTGTATCCTCACTTTTTTCTGGTTGTAGAAATTAAAGTCGATTGATTCGGATAGTCGTCAACGTATCACCGTGCGCTCGAAGAATCAAGAGACGCTCATCTTTTTGAGACGAAAGTTTGACAGCGTTTAGCAACGCAAGATATATTCGGCCCAACGTTTAAGGTGATCTTGCAAAGCGGACTAAACTGCCTCCGACCCCAGAAAACAGGTTGCAGTCTATTTCCACTGGTATTCAGCGAGGCATTCATCTACCGGAGCAACCGGCGCCGAGGACGAGCGCTAATTGGTGATGGCAGCAACCATTGGTGAACAGTTGCGATTCGCACGAGAAGAGCGCGGCATTCCGCTGCGCGAAATCTCCGACCAAACGCGTATTTCAATTCACTACCTCGAGGCAATAGAGACGAACGACTACAAACGCCTTCCCGGCGGGATCTTCAATCGCAGTTTCGTCAAGGCGTATGCCCGCTACGTCGGCTATGACGAGAAGGAAGCTGTTGAAGGGTACACGCGCTATATGCGTGACCTCGGAGATGCGGGGGACGAAACCGCGAGCACTCCTTATCATTCTAAAGTTTACACTGACTCGCCAGCGACGCGATCGCCGGTTTTGACTGTCGTCCTGGCGATTGTAATACTGGCAATATTAACGGCGCTGGCGCTTACAGTGCTTCATTGGTACCAGCGACGATCTGCCGAATTGCCTGCCGCAGTTCCAGCTTACGAAGTCGCGCAAAATAATGTCGGGGTTGGTGAGTCGCGGCGATTCCGGATCGCCGCCGGCGATTTAGATACCTGGAAAGCTGATTACGAACAGTTCTTGCAATAATAGGTTGGTACGAGGTTGTGCGCTTAGCACAGCACACAAGCGTGTGCGCGATTCCCAGGAGGTTCAGTCTGGAGAGTTCGTCAGCAAGTTGACCCAGCCGGAAATCGCTAACCGAAACTGCCCGCTGCAAAATGGCGGGCAGTTTCGGTTTTTACTATCAAACTAATTTTCACGTGGCAATCATTTGAGGAGTTAAGAAAGTTACTATGATCTCAGCCAATATTCCCGAAGGTCTAACCTTTGACGATGTGCTGTTAGTTCCCGCAAGGTCTGACGTGCTGCCCTCTGAGACTGACACATCCACGCAATTCACTCGCAACATCAGGCTACAAATTCCGCTTTGCTCCGCCGCGATGGACACAGTGACTGAAGCAGCGCTGGCGATCGCGCTGGCCCAACAGGGTGGCCTCGGCGTGATTCACAAGAACTTCAGCATTAAGCGCCAGGCCGAAGAGGTTGACAAGGTTAAGCGGTCGGAGTCAGGAATGATTGTTGACCCCGTAACCATTCTTCCTACCAAACCGGTGCGAGAAGCGCTTCAGGTAATGGAACGATTCCACATTAGCGGCGTGCCGGTGGTGGATGAAGACGGTCATCTCGTGGGCATCATTACCAATCGCGACCTGCGATTTGAAACGCGCTTTGATATTCCCGTTTCGGAAGTGATGACCAAGCAACCGCTCGTCACTGTTCCAGTAGGCACCACGCTCGAGCAAGCGAAGGCGGTGCTGCAAAAACATCGCATCGAAAAATTGTTGGTCGTCGACGGAGACAAGCGCATCAAGGGTTTGATCACCGTCAAAGACATTCAAAAAGCGATCAAGTATCCCACCGCGGCCAAAGATAATCTGGGACGCTTGCGCGTCGCTGCGGCAATCGGAGCGACCGGCGATTTTCGCGAACGTGCCGATGAATTGGTAAAGGCGCGTGTTGATTGTTTGGTGATTGATACGGCGCATGGCCATTCCCTCCGCGTCATCGAAGCCGTGCGCGAAATCAAAAAGAGACACGCCGACACCGATCTAATCGCCGGCAACGTTGGCACAATGGAAGGCGCTCAGGAGTTGGCCGATGCCGGCGTGGACGCTATCAAGGTGGGTATTGGGCCGGGTTCGATCTGCACCACGCGCGTGGTGACTGGCGCCGGCATCCCGCAAATAACCGCCATTCAATCCTGTGTAAAGGCTGCACGGACCACTGGTATTCCCGTTATCGCGGATGGTGGAGTGAAGTTTTCCGGCGACGTGGCCAAGGCGATTGCTGCTGGAGCTGACGTAGTAATGATCGGATCGCTTTTCGCGGGCACGGAAGAAGCGCCGGGTGAAATAATTCTATTTCAGGGTCGTTCCTTTAAGACTTATCGCGGCATGGGCTCGATTGGCGCAATGCGCGAGGGTTCGCGGGACAGGTATGCGCAGGAGATGGCGGAGAGCGAGGCCAAGCTGGTACCGGAAGGAATCGAAGGGCGCGTTGCGTATAAAGGTACGATAGCCGAAATGACCACGCAGTTAGTTGGCGGCTTGCGTTCCGGCATGGGCTACACAGGCTGCCGCTCAATCAAAGAGTTTCAAGAGAAAAGCCAGTTTATCCGAATAACTTCTGCCGGGCTCCGCGAATCCCATGTTCACGATGTCATCATTACAAAGGAAGCCCCCAACTACCGACTGGAGTAGAGTCCAATCACCAACTGCCTAAAACCTTCAGCCGCGTATGCATTTTAAAGCGCTGACCTCAATGTCTCGTAGATCCGATGTGCGGGCCGCCTTGTAATAGAAGGGGCCAGCTGTATTCCATGTCTGCGCGTCGAACTGCCGCTGCGCCCCGCAAGCTAAACAAACGCGATAGCTTTCGCCATGTCTCGAAAAAGGACGGCTCATTTGCTTGTGCTGGCAACCGAATAATTCTCTGAGCCAACGCCCTAATCCGAGACTCATATCCGATACTTTTGTCTGATCCCCGTTCGAATAACGCTCCAATGTTCCTAATGCTGCTGACATGTGCCGCCTCCATTGCCGAAGTGTTTAAATTTGCTGTGCCGGGTATATCGAGGTTAGCAAATCAAGTGCCTGAAGCCTTTAATAAGACAAAACTCTTAAAAGAGGCAGGTTTTTAGGGGTTTTAAGAAAAGCGGCCCCGGGAGCCACTATCCTTCATAGGATGGTTATCGTCCATACGAGGCTGTCTACGAACCCTTCAGCCAGGCGCTTCTTAGTGCCCTTTGTTCCAGCGTGGCGTCTTTCCTTTCTTCGATTCGATACTCGAAGCGTTCAGGCGGACCCAGCACCAGCGTAGTTTGGATCGTCCGACGATCGCGCTTTACCGCGACTGGTACTCGATCACCTTGCTTGAAGCGACTCAACGCCACCAGCCAATTCTCGCGCGTAACATTTTTCCGGCCGAGCGCAATTATCTCGTCACCCTCCTGCAACCCGGCATCTTCGGCGGGCGAACCGTTGAGCACGACTCCAATTATTAAGCCACCTGTCTTTTGCCAATCAAGTCCGATGCCTGCGTTGTATGGCTCGCGAGCCTGCTCGCGAACAACACGCATCCCCACATAAGCGCAGGCTTCGTCATAAGGGAGCACTTCGACGCCGCGAATGTAACGCCCAAAAAAATCACTCAAGTCATAGCCTCCAACTTCAGAAGCCCCGCGCTGAAAATCTTCCGTCGTGTAACCTCGCCCACGCAGGTAATAGGTCGCATTCGGACTCTTGAGATAAAACTCGTCATACATCCGTCGCATTACGTCGTCGAGGGAAGCCTTGCCGTTGGTCCTTCCGCGAATCATTAAATCCAGAATCATCCCGATTAGCTCGCCCTTCGGGTAATAACTAATGGCAGTGTTGGCAAGATTCGTTCGTTGGGCGTGAGGTGCATCGTCAAGAAATGGTGCGGAAAGCGACGAAAGTTCCGCGCTCATCAGCCGGCTGCCGGGAGCGTTTTCGATTCCGGTAATGGTCGCGCTTTCCCGCCTGAAGAAGCCGGTGTCGTCGGAGATGCCCGCTCGTCGCGACATCAAGTGGCCGTAATAATTTGTTATGCCTTCCGCGATCCACAGAGCGCGAGTGTTGGCGGGTCGGGTGAAATCCCAGGGACCAAGCTCCACTGGCCGGAGTCGTTTGACGTTCCAGACGTGGAAAAACTCGTGGGCGACCGTATCGAGTGTGTCTTTGTACACTCCTTCTTCGCCCAGGGCGCCTGGCTCGATTATCTGGGTCGAGGTTAAGTGTTCCATGCCGTCGCCGGAATGATCGTCAGCAGCGAAGTGGATCAGAAACGTGTAGGAATCAAATTCGGGCGGACCCCACATTGTGGTTTCGGCGCGCACGATCTTTTCGATATCACGAACGAGCGCTGCTCGTTTTCCACCTTCGTCACCAAACGAGTGAACGATTACGTGGTATTGCTTGCCATCAACCTGGAATTGATCGTGTGTGAAGTCAGGCGCAATTTCCGTTGGCGTGTCAATGAGAATGTCGTAGTTTGCCAACTGCCATTCCCGCTGATCGGGTCGCTCCGTTCGTCCGTTGACAATGTGCCAACCTGCGGGCGGCGAAATCACGAGCTCCACCGGATCGGGTTTGTGGTTCACCACGTACATAAACACGCAACCGCCATTGTAATTTGCGTGGCGCGGATCCAGTTGGGAAAACGTGCCGGAAAGATCGTTGCCAAACACTTTATAGCTTACGATCAGATTGTGAGTATTCATCGTCGAGACGCGCCAGGTTTGATCGTCAACCCTCGTTACGCTTGCACGAGGCAACATGCAGTCGGCTCTCGGGTCACAAATGCCATAAAAAGCACGAAATTCCTGCACGTTCTTAGCAAAATCAAACACTGCATAACGACCGGGCGACCATTTCGGCATCTGAAAGTCAACAGACTTTGGCACTGCGCCCTCGGGCAGTTCTACTTCGACGGTTACCTCAAACAGATGTGAAACAGGTCGCGACATTGCCAGGCGATAAGTGATCGAACGTAACGGCGTCTCTTGCTGAGCAATCGTGGCCACGCTCGACGCAGCGAACACCAGTACAACAAACACGAGGCGTAGACGAAGAAACTTAGTAAGAATGCGATTCATAGAAATCTGTCCCACTCGAAACTCGGCAAGCATAAGCTCTGGGAAGTAATCGCGAATTATGTTGGTTTTCAGGAAAGGCTGTCAAAACATGCCGGTGTGTTTACATGGGGAGCACTCAACTTTATTAGTCTCAACTCAACGAAAGTAATCTCACGGTCGGGAAAGGTGGTTTACCCCCGGCTACCGTTTTTCCAAAAGATTCTAAAGAGCAGGGGCAAGGGGTCCCCAGCGGGGCAGTCCCGCTGGGGTGCTAATCCCACCTTCCCAACCCTGAGACTCCTTTTTTGAGTGATTCACTTGCAAGCTTTCACTAGTTGACCTATTAATCAACTCAACATGCCTGCAACGGAACGTCTTTACTATAACGATTCCCATCTGATCGAGTTTGAAGCCCGCGTTACCGACCGAACTGATCGCGTCAGTGGCTGGACAGCCGTGACTCTCGATCGCACGGCTTTCTATCCCACCGGTGGCGGTCAACCGAGCGACACAGGAACGCTCGCCGGCGCGCGCGTCGTTGAATGTATTGATGACGAGGACGATGGAGTACTGCATGTTATCCAGGGGCAAGCCCCTGAGGTTGGCGCGACGGTTAAGGGAAGAATCGATTGGCCACGGCGCCTGAATCACATTCAACAACACACCGGCCAGCACATCTTATCGCAGGCTTTTGTGACTCTTTTCAGTGCTCCGACACGTGGATTTCGAGTGATGGAAGACTCCTGCGAGATCGACGTTGAATTGTCAAACGCAACCATTGAACTGATCGAACGCGCGGTCGAGTTGGCGAACAACGTGATCTGGGAAGATCGTGTTATTACAATCAAGACTGTGACGCCCGAAGAAGCTGGCCGCCTTCCTTTGCGAAAAGATGCTGCGCGCGAGGGAGAATTGCGACTGATTGAAATCGAAGGTTTCGATCTCACTCCCTGTGGCGGCACTCATGCTTACCGGACAGGTGAAGTCGGTATGATTGCCGTGCGCACGTGGGAACGCGCTAAAGGATTGACGCGAATTGAATTCGTTGCCGGCGTAAGAGCTGTCGCCGATTACCGCCGCGCTAACAAGACCGCGCGCGCTGTTGCTGGCCTCTTCAGCGCCGCTCGCGATGACGCCGCGAAACTCACCGCGCGCATGCTTGATGAAAACAAGGAACTGCATCGGCGTTTGCGAGCGCTTGAAGAAGTTACCGCTCGCGTTGAGGCTGATGAACTGCTGGCCGGCGCGGCTGCAGCAATGGCGAATTCTTCGTCCGACTCCGCGAAGTTGCGAATCATTAATCAGGTTTTTGAAAATCGAGATGCTGAATCGCTGAAGCGGCTCGCATTAGCGCTGATTGCCCACCCACGAACAGTTGCGTTGCTGGGATCGCGCGATAACGATTCCGCGCGATTGGTGTTTGCAAAATCCGTTGATGCGCCGGGCGACATGAACGTGCTCATGCGCGAAGCATCTGAAATGTTGGCCGGACGCGGCGGCGGCAAGGCTGATATGGCGCAGGGTGGTGGAAAGAATATTGAGAAACTCAACGATGCACTCGACGTAGCAGCCCGCGCTTTGTCTCGAGAGTAACGAATCCACAGATTTCGCAGATTCCACCGATTACATAATTGGCCAATCATAGGGCCAGCCGGCTTGCAGCATCTCCCATCCAAC
>DIYZ01000230.1:0-9855 GCA_002427845.1 Chloracidobacterium sp. UBA6041
CATTGCTGCTGTGACGACTATCATTGCTCCTGTGCAGACTATCATTGCTCTGATTCCGACTGGAAGCGATGACGGCAAATCACGCCGCTACCGGCGATGGTTCTCGACGCCTGGCTATCGGTCGCATGATGAGCAACTCTTCCATGGTCCTGATTGTCTTCTGAGATGAAGCGGATGAAGTTGGTATATATTCACGGTGCACCCGCAGTCGGGAAACTGACTGTCGCGCGCGAACTTGCGAGGCTCACAGGATTCCGTCTCTTTCATAATCATCTGACGGTTGATCTGGTCAGTTCGCTTTTCGATTTCGGCAGTGAACCCTTCATTCGCTTGCGGGAACAGATTTGGCTTGCTGCGTTTGCTGAGGCGGCGCGCGATAACGTTTCCCTCATCTTTAGTTTCAACCCGGAACGCACAGTTCGAGAACGTTTCATTCAAAATACTCTTGATGTTGTCGGCTCGGCGGGCGGGAGGGTTGCGTTCGTTGAATTGACTTGCGCTGAAGATGAATTGGAACGGCGAATCGAGGATGCTTCACGGAAGGATTTCGGTAAGTTGGCTTCAGTTGAGCAGTATCGAACACTAAAGGATGCGGGCGCTTTTCACTTTCCCAAACTTCCAAACGGAGTATCCCTGGATACTACCAATCAATTACCAGCCGATAGCGCGCGGCTGATCAGTGAGTATGTCGCTAAGATGTAGTGGTGGATACCTTCGCAACCAGTCCTGCGAAGGCTAGCTGCGTCCAGCCCAGGTAGTGGGTCAGTTCTATGTCCGATAAGCTTTAGCTTGTCGTTACGCTACAATAAACTAAAGTTTATCGGACACTTTTATCGAAACTGACGCACGACCCCACCACGGGTCGAGATATTTTGCCGGCTCGGCCGCCCTCCGTGCGGAAAGGCTGGGCCTTTCCGTCGCTACCTTAGCCAAGTTTCGCGAGGCTGAGCCTCGCGAAAGTCTTGTAACGAGCGATTTGTCGGTAAGGCAAAGCGTTACCGCACAGATGGCGGCGGAGCCGCGAAGCTGATCCGCCCCTCGTTTAGAACGTGAACTTCAATGCCAACTGTACCTGCCTCGGATCACCGACACCCTGCCGCAGGAAGCCGTCAAAGTTGAACAACGCGACAGTACTGAGTGGATTAATGTTGTTGGCGTTATTGAAAGTATTGAACATCTCGATGATCGGGATCAGCGCGTAGCGTTCACCAAACTTGAATGGGCGCTGCAGTCGCCAATCAAACGAGAAATACTGGTTGTCTTTCCGCAGTGAATTGCGATTAGTTGCCGTGCGCACCGCGGGAGTTATCGGCTGTGCAGTGCGGGCCTGCACACGGAAGTTACCCTCAAGTCCCCAGGGCATTTCAACAAATGAAAAGAAGTTGAACTTGTGGCGGATGTCGCGATCAGAGACCGCGTAATCCAGGCTGAGATTGAGCGGGTTGAACGAACGATCCGTAAAAGGGTCGCGCTCATTCGAGTCATCATCCATATCTTTGGAGAGAACATAGTTCCACTCGAACTGATAGTGCCGGCTGAATCGCTTTCTCATCCCGACCGTAAAGCCGTTGTAAAGCGATTTACCGACCGCACTCGTTACAAACACGTCGCCGAGCGTGGGGAATGGAGCAGACCCAAAAGGAGGAAGAGGAGGATCACCCGTTCGATTGAGATTAATAAACCGGGTCAGATGAACACCCTGTGAATGAGTGAAATCAAAGTACAACGTAACGTCGTTCGCAATCTGCTGCTCAAACTGCGCGTTGGTTGTGTAGATGCGCGGGTTGGCATAATCCCTGCTGAAAACACGAATGCTGGAACCCGGCACCGTCCCACCCGAGGGCGGCACAGCTACGATATTAGGCCAGGTTGGCAGCGGTTGGGCCACGGTGCAGCCGAAACTCGAACCGCATGCTATGCCAAACTGTTGCACTCCGTTGTCGGTGATGGAGCCCACCTGCGACAACATGTTTTGCCGGCCATAAAATATTCCATAGCTCCCGCGCAAAACCGACTTTCCTTTTCCAGAAATGTCCCATGCAAAGCCTACGCGCGGCTGAAACTCTTTCTTCGGACTGTGAAGCGTGCCGTCAGATGGGAAGTTTGGATTCTTAAGCACCGATGCATAAACCGTCTGAGTCGGCGGCACAAGTATCTTTGGAAATATTTGGGCTTCCCAGCGCAGACCGTAATTCAAAATCAGGTTTGGTCTTACCTGCCACTTGTCCTGCACAAACAATCCATAATCCTGATTCGTGGCGACATTTTTTCCCGGCGGCGGCGTTCCTCCGATGCCGGTAGGTATTCCGTTCTGCAAGTACAGAAGCAACGGACCACCGACACTGCTTCCGGCGGGACAAGTTTGATTAAAAGGAGCACCTTGCGTAATCCATCCAGTGAACCCGAACGTCGAAGTAAGGCATTCACCTGCGTTCGGTCCAAATCCATTCGTTGCCGGAGCCGATGCGTAACGTAAAAAGCCGGCCACACTGTCAAACAAATACCGGCCGGTGAAAAATCCGCGGAACGTCTGGTCATTCAAGGTGTGCATCCACTCACCACCGAATTTGACTGTGTGGTTTCCGGAAATAATTGAGAAGTTGTCCTTGACGTGCGTCCGCCACAGAAGCTCATCAACATTCGGTTGAAGGAAGAACGGGTTGCCAAATCTGAAACTTGGACCGAAACCCATGCCCGTGTCGGCAGGGACGTTAGACGGAGTAGCGAGCCGGGGTCGAAGCTCACGTGTATATGAGAAGTGGGCTTCGTTTAGCTTCGTGGGCGAAACTGTGGAGAAGAGGTTGACGTTGAGATTATTGATCTTCGACGGACCTTCGATACCGTTGGCGGAGTCGCCATAAGTAGCGACATCGAAAGTCTGGTTCGTATTCTTCGAATAGTCGAAGTTGTAAGATATCGCCAGTTGATTCGCCCGGTTCAAATTGAAGTCAGTCTTACCAAGAAACGCATAATTTCTGATTGGATGTTGGACAGGTAGTCCTTCCTCCTGATTCCTGCTGGTCTTCATGAAGTTGATCAGCGCCAGCCGCTGGCAGTCCGCGTTGGCGTTGATCACTGCCTCATTGGCGGTAATGGTTGGCGCGGTCACCGAACATGGCGTCGGCCCGATCGGATCGCTTAGGTTAGCGCGCGTGAGATTCTCGCGAATGCCCTCGAGCGCGAAGAAGAAGAAAGCTTTGTCCTTGCGAATTGGCCCACCGACAGTTCCCCCAAACTGTTCGCGACGAAAATCTTTGAGCGGCTTGCCGTCGGAAGCGTGGGCCGTTAGCGCCTCGAGTCGCTGAAAGTAGAAAAGACTACCGTGCACATTGTTGGTTCCGGACTTGGAGATCACATTGATGACTCCGCCCGCCGTACGGCCGAATTCGGCGCTGGCTCCGGTGGCCACAACCTGAAATTCCTTCACGGCTTCCAGCGTGATGTCGATCGCGGCGCGCTGACCACCCAGTTGCTCGCCGAAGAAACCGTTGTTGTAGTCGCCGCCGTCAAGGCTGACGTTGTTGAAAACACCTCGTTGTCCCGCGAAAGTGATCTCGTCTCCATCCGGTCCCTGGACGACGCTTACACCCGGTGTCAGCGTCAACAGATCTTCAAACTTGCGGCCGAGAATTGGAGTTGTGCTTACGGCCGTTTCATTTAGCGTTGTGCTCGATTCTGTCTTGAGAGTGTCGATACTCGGAGTCGCAGTGATCGTCACGGTCTCTTGCACTGCTGAAACTTTCATAGAAAGAGGAAGATTCATAGCCTGGCCCACTGTCAGGTCGGCCTTCTCGACAACGAGCGTGGTGAACCCCTGCTTGGAAACGGTCACGGTGTATCTTCCGGGCGGCAACTGTAGCGCGGCGAAACGTCCATCCTCGTCGGTAGTTAAATCCCTGCCAAAGTTTGTTTCAGTGTTCTTGAGTTCAACGCTGGCGCCGGGAACCGCCGCGCCGTTTGCGTCCGTAACGGTGCCCTGAATAGTTCCGCTGGTTATTTGCGTTTGTGCCAGTGCGGACGCGGCAAATGCGAGCGTGACGAGCAGACAAATACTCAATCCTTTGAGCCGTACGACAAAGGAGCGAAGCAGGGGGTTGCGCATTTTTTTCTCCTGTAGGTAAGAACTGAGTTCGGGATTCAGATCTTGTTCAGATTTTGTGGCGGTCTACCGCGAGGCCGGGCCAATCTTAGTTAAGCGTATTGGAGGTGTCAATAATTTGTTAGCGGCGTGAATCACAATGAGGTCATAGCATTTCGCGAGCTGACGTTTATCCCTTTGCTGCTTGGCCATGGTCCTGCAGATTGTCCGACACGACGAACTTTTCCGGTTCCAGCAACGCTTCTTCCAATCGGGTCAGGTATCGACCAACATGCAAGCCATCCATTAGCGCGTGATGCACCTCTACGGAGATCGGTAGGAGTGTGCGGTCGTTCTCCCTGATAAACTTCCCGAATGCAATCTTCGGAATGGAATCCTCGCGTCCCCAGTTGCGCGCGTGCGAAAAGCTGGTAAACGAAACCCAGGGCAACGTCGTGAAGTGAATCCTGTCGTCGCTTGGACTTGGTCGGAAGGCGCCATCCCCCGACTCTACCTCTCCTACCGCGCGCTCTGCCTGAGCGATGAACTTCACGAAATTCTCCTGATAGTCGAAATATGCGAGCGTAAAGTTCTCGTTCGGCAACAACACGGTAGTGCCACCGTGAATCACATCGTGGACAAAAACCTTGCCCTGTCTGAGGCGATAGCGGAATGGTTCGATCTCGTTGGCTACGCGGAGTGCGAAGTAATGATAGGCAAGCGACATCCTGACCTTCGGGCCTTGACGAAGGAGCTTGAGGAGATTTGTAACATCGAGCCGCGTACAAATATTGAAGTATGGCTTGTCAAAGCCAAGGAAAAATTCAAAGACTTCACGACGGGCCCAGTTTGTTACGTCGAGATACTCCGCCATGGAGATATTGTACGCGATTCTGCGATTTCATTGACACCACTTCAGCGTGGGGCTGTTGACATGGTGATGCCACCCAAAATTTGCCTTATACTTCTGGCTCCAACTTAAGCCATGAAAAAACTTGCTGCCGAATTTGTGGGAACCTTCGCCCTGGTCTTCGCAGGCACCGGAGCAATCATCATCAATGATCTCACTCACGGAGCAATCTCCCATCTCGGGGTTTCAGTAACTTTTGGACTAATCGTTCTCGATGAACCCTGCGCGATCACTCGCGCCGGCACTGATTTCCGCTCATCTCGAAAATATTTGGATCTATTTGGCGGCGCCGCTCATCGGCGCAGGTCTGGCAGTTCCTTTATGCCGTTGTGTACAAACAGAAGGGTGCTGTACGCGCGTACAGAGTGAGAGTATCTGCGGGCAAAATGAACTCGGAAACTAAAATGAAGCTGCTGTTTGTCTGCGTTGAGAATTCAAATCGCAGCCAGATGGCTGAGGCTTTTGCGCGGCTGCACGGCAGAGATCGCGTTGAGGCTTACAGTGCGGGTTCGCGTCCGTCGGGCCAGGTCAATCCCAAAGCAATTGAAGCGATGCGCGAGATTGGCTACGACCTCGGCAAACACAAGTCCAAATCTCTCGAAGAAATTCCGCAGGCAGAGTACGACTTCGTGGCGACGATGGGCTGTGGCGATGAATGTCCATTCATTCGTGCAAAGAAACGCGAAGACTGGAATATTCCCGACCCAAAAAACTTGCCGGCTGACGAGTTTCGCGCGGTTCGCGATCTGATAGAGAAAAAAGTAGTAGCCCTCCTTGATAACTTCCAACCTTGAGTCCCTTCACTTCTTAGATCTTAAGACTTAATTAATCGCTTCGTCACTCGTCTGTAACTTACCGGGGACACACTCGCCCTGAGATTACCAGGAGGAGCAGACGTATGGTCGAAAAATCGACGCGAAGAAATCCGGCGGGCAGAATTCTGTGCATTTCCTGCGGAGTGAAGATCAGAGAGAACGCTGGCGAGGACGCCTACGGAGTGTGCTTGAGATGCTTCTACCAGATGTTGGCCGCGCGACTGCACGCGCAAAAACGCGCGGCCGGCGAATTTGTAAGCGAACGTTAAATCGTAAGCGGACGTGAGGCAAGAAGCACAGGCAAACCAACTATCACATTTTATTAACTCTCCTTCCAAAACATAACGTTCAATCACACCTGCGAATTCCAAATATCCACTGCACATCGCCATTCGCCGTCGGATTCTCGACGCCAGATCGTCACGCCACGGCCTTCAGTCGTGGCCGGTGTACCGTCCGGGCCATTCATCGTAACCGCATTCTGGCTGAACATGTACGCGAGGTTTCCATCTGGTGAGAGGGTTACAGCAGTCGATGTCCAACTAATCCTGAAGCCAGGGATTTGCATACTTCCCTGTACGTATTGGCGCAATGCCTCCTTGCCGGCGACAGGTGGCAGACCCGGCACGAAGACAACTGCATCATCCGTCCAGTACGACAGAACGCGTTCAAGATCGCGTCCCTCGTAAGCCGCAGCTGCCCACTCGGCGTCACGCTGCAGCAGTCGCGCTTTTTCCGAAGCCAGGTCCATGATGAATCTCCCTTCCCAATTAGACCAGGTATCGTCAGGTTTCCTGCAGCCTGACGGTGGAATTGACTGGCGCGAGGCGAATGGCATTCAAGCATGATCAAAGGTCAGTTTGATGTTCGAAAAGCAACTCTTGCTGGGAGCGCGGGCGCCTCGCCCGCAACGGGCCGCAGGCGCGCAGTTTTTTCGTGGCAGTTGTTTGTCCAATTCTTTTCGCGCTTCGCGCTCATTGCGGGCGAGGGCGCCCGCGCGCCCAGTGTACCGGTCAGCGGTTTAGACCACGAAGAAGCCGATGATCAAGCGAAGCAGTCCCGCGCCTAAGATTACCCAGATGGGATTCGGACGAAAGCGGACCAATACCGCGCCGGCGATGACGGCAATCATAAAACCTACCCAGGTATGAATGCCCGAGCGCCCGATGCTGATGCCTGCCGCTACCAGCAAACCAACCACCGCGGGCGTGACACCTTTCAAAAACGATTGCACTATCCGGTTGGTGTGAAACCGTGCAAGTGACGATCCGGCTGCTATCGTCATCAGGAAAGACGGAAGGAAAATACTGATCGTGGTAACGATGGCTCCCAGCGTTCCCGCCACGCGGTAGCCGATGAAAGTCGCCGTGATTAGAACTGGACCAGGCGTGATTTGTCCGAGCGCGGTGGCGTCGACGAATTCCTGATGCGTTAGCCAATGATGAGCGTCTACAACCTCCGCTTCAATCAGCGGAATCATGACAAAGCCGCCACCAAAAGTGATCGTTCCGATGCGCAGGAAGAGAGTTGAAAGCGTTAAGAGCAGTGCGACCTTGGCGAGAAGCGGCACGGACAAACCGAGGAAGACTGCGGAAGGAAAACGCTTCTGCGGCGATTCACCAGTCTCTTTTGTTTGCGGGGTATCCGCTGCTTTACCCCTTGCCTTTTGCAGCGCTGCCCGGCGCACGCGTTCCTCAGCCACCGCCCGCGTCAAATACCCGCCGACAAAATGGGTTTCACGCTCGCGACGCCTGCGCCTCTGCAATGTTATGCGGGCGGCAATACGCTTGCGCCGCGATGCCACGCCTCGAAGCTGGGCCAGTTTTCGTAGTTGCTTCTCGGCAAATGAATCGATAAAGATGCCGACCACGCCGGCCGTTAAAACTACTTCAATAACTGTTGCGCCGAAGAAAGCAACAACGAGACACGCAAAGATGGCAAGCAACCATTGCCACGGCTTGCCCAGCGTGTTGCGACCAATCCGCCAGGCAGTGACGATAATCAGCGCTACTACGGCGGCGTTTAGTCCATGAAAAAGACTATCCGTATCGGGCAGGTGACGCAGGTGGCGGTAAAGAATCGCCAGCACGATCATCATCAGCATGGACGGCAGAATGAAGCCGGCCATTGCAACAGCCGCACCGCGCCAACCACGCACTCTTAACCCGACATAGGTGGCAATGTTGCCTGCCGCGGTGCCCGGCAAACTCTGCGCCAGAGCAAAGCCGGCCGCAAACTCTGGTTCGGTAAGCCAACGTCGCTGTTGCACCGCGACCGATCTGATTTGCGCGATTACGGCCAAGCCGCCGCCGAAGCCAACCAGGCCAATTTTCAGGAGTGAAAGGAAGAGTCCCCCGAGAGTTGGGGTATTGGCGATTCGCTCAAGTTCGCGGCGCGTGTCGCGCACGCGCGTCCGCATCTTGCGTGCACGTTTCTTGATCTTGCTCGCCCGCTTGTCTACCTGTGTCAGCACTTTGTTGCTAACAGACTAACACAGCGCTGACGCGAGCTTAATTCGCAAAGTGCCGGCGCGACACGCTTCGATACATTGCCGCTCAAAACTGAAAGACTAACTGCTGCTGTAGGCGATAGGTGCGCGGCGCAAAGGCGCCGAGCGGCACGAAGAAGTTGGGAAAGTCGCCGCTGTTTCTGATTTGGTTTTGAATGAAGAAAAGACTCTGAAACGTGACTTTCTTTGCCAGTCCGTATTCGAAACGAAAATGGCTGGTGCGAATGTTGACGCCGGTCCCCGTTCCCAGGTCGTCGTCTGTTACCTGGGAAATCATGGAGTTGGCGCCTTTGCTAGAGAACAGATACAGCAGTGACATGTCGCCGCGCCTGGTTATCTTTCCGACCTGCACTGCCGCTAACATTGCATCGCGCTCAGGGATACCGACGCCCGCGTTTCTCGCGAATTGAAAATTGAAAGTCACGGGATAAATATGGCCATCATGCTCAAACCCGGTGTAATTAAGTCGATAGGTCACGCGCGCAACTTTGAAACTCCTTGCCGTGTAGATCGCGCCGCCCGGCGTGGTCGTGGCCGTGCCCGACCCGGTTAACGGACCCGATAAGGCCAGGCCAATTCCGGGCTGAATCAGAAACACCACGCCACTCGCAGTTGAGGCCAGCGCAATTTGGTCAGGAGTGCGATACAACTGCACGTCGCCGCCAAATTGATCGCCCCATTTCTTATTGAATTGCTGATTGAAGAGCACGCCTTGATGAAAGAGGTTTGCCGAACGCCCCGTGGTGCCGATGATTTGCCCCGCGCTGGACAGCGGACTGCCTGGCGCGATCACGGCCACGTTTGGATTGCTGAGAATGTACTGGCCCGCGCGCAGCTCAATCGTCGTAAGCGCGGCAGGTTTATGCTTAGGCAGCCAAATGTATTTTTCGTTGAAGCCATTGAAGCGCACGTCGTCGTCAAACAGGAAGCGCGAGTTGTCGGCGAAGATCTCCTGGACCCGACCGCCCTGGAGCTGAATCGACTTGGTGGGGTGATAGTCGATCCAGGCCTCGTTGAGAAAGAAGGGGTGACGGACCGTTGTTGACGAAAAGTCCTGATCGAGCGTCAGGGGATTGTTTACAGGACCGGTCGCCAGTTGCCCATGAAAGCTGAGCTTCGGATACAAATCCGTGTCGAAGTTCAAACGAAGACGATAGCGGGCACGAACGTTCTGCGCGTGCTGGAGCGGCGGGTCGGGATCCTTACTGGCGGAGCGAAATGTCGCGTCGGCACGTAAGCGAAAGTCGCCGCTCAAACGAAAGGGCCCAAGCCGCAACACCTGCCCTTCAAGTTTCTTAAGGCGATCGTCAACCGATGGGGATTGAGCCGGCGCGCCGGCAGAAGCCGTCGGATTTGATTCGCCGACTGGCGCGGTCGCAAGCGCTGCTTCAGGCGACGATTCGCCGCGAAGTTTTGTGACTAGTAGCTGTATGGTTTGTTGTTGCTCGACGATTGTTTTCTGGAGTTGGTCAAGCTTTGCGTTTTGATCCGCAAGCGCATGCTCCAACGCATTTAATCGCTCATCTGTAGAAGTTGGTGGGGA
>DIYZ01000230.1:10155-12781 GCA_002427845.1 Chloracidobacterium sp. UBA6041
CGCGATGAGGAGAAGCGAGAAGGAAAGTTTTTGAGCACTCAACATGGCATTCCACTCCAATGATTGATCCTGCGATTAAATGTCAGAACATTACGGATCGGCGAACGCCGGCGCGCAGGGTTTCGTCTCCCCCGCCGCATTCCCGCTGCTACCGTTCAAGGTTCTATAAAAAAGCTGCACCGATTCCGGACTCCAGCATGATACCGCAGTCTTAAAGCGGCATTAACGACAACTTAAATCTGTGTTAACTGAGGGGAGGGCTAATCCAGCAGCACGCGCGTACTCAGTGCCTCGGCTCGCTCTATGGCCGCCAGCAGGCGCAGAAACTGTGAATAGTTTTTTCCTCTAGTGGTGAGACGCGCTATTTCCGTCTGGCTGAGATCGTTGCGCAGTAAGAGATCGAGAAAGTCGTAGTAATCGGCTGTAGCTTCAAAACCCAACTCGCGAGTGTAAGTGGTTTGCTCGTGATCGTCGGAACGAAATCCAGCGAGCAGATCGAAGACGTTGTCTGTGGTGAGCTGTGCTCCTTCTCGCGACAAACGAATCGGCAGGCGCAGCTCAAAAAAGCGCAGGCCGTCGGGAGTTGTCACGCGCCGCAATTCCTTAGTCGCCTCGCCGTCGAAAGGCGACTCGGCATCGATCAGTATCCGCAAGAGTCGTGGCTGATCCCCACTGTCAATCGTGTCAAGAGCGAGTTGCACGCGATCGGCAAGAAATTTTTCAAACTGCGCTTCGACGGGATAAGTAATTCGTCCGAGACAACCTACTGCCTCGCCTTCGCCGGCAGCGTTCTCAGGCAAACATGCCGGACAGATCGGACAGATCGTTGTTTCAGCCTGCATTAGTTCCATTTCTTCGCGGGCGTTTTCGACCCAGGCGACTTTCTCCTGCGAAGGCGCACTGGCGTCGCCGGTCGTCAAGCGAGCGTGGAGATTACTGAGCCGCCCCCACTCGCGAAGATGCTTCTCTGAGTAGCGAGCGCGCAGCACACAAGGATGTTGGACAGCGAATTCGAGAGACAAGGTTTACTTCTAAGTTTTACCTGGAATAAGACGGAGTTCTTGTTTGCAAAAGGATGTAGGTCTTCCGATTCACGCCGCCGATAGAAGAGCTTTGGCCGCTGCTTGAGGCAATTCGATATGAACAAAATAATCTTGCGGGTAAAGGTAATCTTCACCTGAGTCATCTATTACTCGAATATAGCCGTCCTCCGCTGCCGACTCGTCCGGAAGCACCTGGTATATCTTTCGACGCTCCAGATCCTCACACTGCTCATTTCGAATGCAAACGACAAACCGGAATTCTTTTTTTTGCTCGCTCATAATATCAATCCAGATAACGTTTGATCTTGAGCTTCTTCTTACCAACGCCATGAGCTTCGTACCAGTGCAACTCCACTTTTCGTATCCTACCATTGGCAAGGCGGACTGTTGCAACACCTTTCAGCTTACGCCATCTGCCAGGTCCGTATTGTTCGCGCAAATTTGCTAGTTCGCGAATTGAGGTGCCCATTGCGATTCTTTCCGTGTCGGCAATCATGCCTATGATCTCGAAGTACATGATTCAAACAAAGCTGAATAGTGTGTTTCGGAGGGTAAGGTATCTTTCCCAATATTGGGGACGCACGACTCCCGACTGTTAGAATGCGCCCGATGCAAGTACTCATGTATCCCCCTGGCCCACGCCGGATCATTCCGCTTTCAGGCTTGTTTGCTTACCGTCGCGGGCCGCTGCCTTTCTTTCAGAACCTGGCCGCGCAATATGGTGATATCTCCTATTTCAAACTGGGGCCACAGGAAGCGTTTTTCCTGAACCATCCCGACTACATCAAAGATGTCCTGGTCACAAATAATCACAACTTCATAAAGGGTCTCGCGCTGCAACGTGCGAAGCGTTTGCTGGGCGAGGGACTCCTGACGAGCGAAGGTGAATTTCATCGCCGTCAAAGGCGTCTCGCCCAACCAGCCTTCCATCGCGCTCGCATCGCTTCCTATGCAAGCGTGATGACCGACTATGCAACGCAAACACGCGCACGTTGGCGCGACGGTGAAACACTCGACATGTCTGAAGAGATGATGCGCCTGACTCTCGGAATCGTCGGAAAGACGCTCTTCGATGCCGACGTTGTCTCTGACGCGCAGGAAGTCGGCGAAGCTATGACCGTGGTGATGGATCTCTTCAACACCATCACGATTCCTTTCTTTGAGTTGTTACAGAAGCTGCCACTGCCGCAGTTGCGCCGCTTTGACAATGCCAAGGCGAAACTTGACGCGATCATTTATCGCTTAATTGAAGAGCGCCGGCGTAGCGGCGAGGATCGTGGAGACCTGCTTTCAATGTTGTTGCTGGCACAGGATACGGAAGGGGACGGCGGCAGGATGACTGACGCGCAGTTGCGCGACGAAGTGATGACCATCTTTCTTGCGGGACATGAAACAACGGCTAACGCAATGACCTGGACCTGGTATGTGCTCTCGCAAAATCCGCACGCCGAGGCCGAGTTGCACGAAGAGCTTGATCGCGTGCTCGCCGGCCGCTTGCCCACTTTCGCAGACGTGGCCCAACTCAAATATACCGAGATGGTGGTGGCGGAATCTATGCGTCTTTATCCGCCGGCCTGGGCCAT
>DIYZ01000230.1:12971-14726 GCA_002427845.1 Chloracidobacterium sp. UBA6041
TACTTCCCGGATCCGCTTCGTTTCGATCCGCAGCGTTGGACAGCGGAAGCGCGTGAGTCGCGCCCGCAGTTTTGTTATTTTCCGTTTGGCGGCGGTCCGCGTCGTTGCATCGGCGAGGGCTTTGCCTGGATGGAGGGAATTCTTTTGCTCGCGACCCTTGCCCAGCAATGGCAGCTGCGGCTTGTGGAGAATCATCCGGTGGCATTAAAGCCGGTGATTACGCTACGACCAAAACATGGGATGCGGATGACTGTAGTCAGGAGGCAGTAGGCAGGAGCAGGAGGCAGGTCAAAGTGCCGCGTGCTCCTGCCGCGTGCTCCTATCTTTATGGTAAGCTTTGCTCTTCTCAAAACGCTTCTTTCCAGAGTCTCCCGTGTAAGCGCGAAACCGCAAAGTTGAGGTCCATGCCCATGGCAATCAGTCAGGATTTATTGGAGATACTTGCTTGTCCCGCCTGCAAGGCGAAGGTCGAGTTGAAGCCCGATGGCAGCGCCTTGAAATGCGTCGAATGCAGACGCGTCTATCCGATCCGTGATGACATTCCCGTAATGCTGGTTGACGAGGCGACGATAGAGGTTGAGGACGAAAAACAAGCTGAGCGAAATTGAACAGCCTACGCGAAATAATTGAATCGTCTCCGCAGATGCGTGGTCTGGCAATGCACAGTTTGCGCGGCGAAGACACACCGCAGCCGCTTGCTGCCGCGCTTTGGGACTGGCAAAACGTTCGGCGCGTCCTCGTCATCCGGTTGCGTTCAATCGGCGACACAGTTTTGTCCACTCCGTCGCTATTCGCTCTCAAGCGATTCCTGCCGCATGCGGAGATCGACATCTTGTTGGAAGACTGGGTCGCGCCCGTGCTCGATGGATACCCGCACGTCGACAACGTTATTACCATGGCACGACGCAGTCCGGCGTCGCGCGCGCGCGTCGCGCGTCAACTGCGCGCGAATCGCTACGACGTTGTTTACAACCTCCACGGCGGAACGACGGCAACGCTTCTGGCACGCGCCACCGGCGCCAGGCATCGCATCGGTTACGCGAGTTATCAGTATGCTGGGTTGCATAACCATCTCTCGCCGTCTTCAGCATTGCTTTGGGGCCGCGACAAAACTCATTCCGTCGAACAACAACTGGCGTTGCTGGGTTGGACTGGCGTGCCCGTGAGTGATCGCCCACCAACAGAACTCGCGGTAACCAAAGACGCGGCTGCGGCTGTTGCCGCTGAACTGCGTACGGCTGGCCTCGAAGACAGACCGCTCGGAGTAATCCATCCGGCAGCGGCGTTTGCAACAAAACAGTGGGCGGCGGACAACTTCGGACGCATCGCGGAAGAGCTCGCGCGCCGGGGCCTGGCCGTGGTGGTTATTACAACCGCAAAAGAGGCGGGGCTTGTTGATGCCGTCAAACAAAATGCGTCTGCGCCAGTGCTGGGCCTTACGGATCTGACTTTGCCGGAGGTAACTGCCTTGCTTGCGCGCGCGCGATTGTTTGTTGGCAACGACAGTGGCATAGCGCACATCGCTGCCGCCGTGCAGGCGCCTGCGGTTGTTATCTTTGGATCTTCGAACGTTGCCCACTGGCGGCCCTGGGCCAGGGTGGCGGCGGAAATCGTTCGTGAAGAAATGGAGTGCCAGCCATGTCATGGTTACTTCTGTGAAAAGTTTCCGGAGCCCGAATGCATCAAGCGCGTGCCCGTCGATCGAGTAATGGCTGCGGCCGAACGTGTGTTGAGAGAAAGCGCCGGACGTTAGCG
>DIYZ01000230.1:14913-27097 GCA_002427845.1 Chloracidobacterium sp. UBA6041
CGAGCCGAAGGTTCTGCAATAGCTCAATCATGCCCCCACTAACACGACAACGCGCCGAGGAGTTGGTTCAAGCGATGCGCAATCGGAAGATCGTCGTACTAGGCGACGTCATGCTTGACGAATTCGTTTGGGGAGACGTCACGCGCATTTCGCCCGAGGCGCCTGTGCCCGTTGTTGACATTCGTCGCGAGTCGGTCCATCTGGGCGGCGCGGCAAATGTTCTGGCCAACGTGGTGGCGCTGGGCGCGCAAGCATGCGTTGTTGGTGTCGTGGGAGATGATTCAGCAGGCCAACGTTTGCGCGCGAGCTTGAAAGAAGCGAGTCCAATACAAGCGGACGACTACCTCGTGGTGGACAGTGGCCGGCCGTCGACTACAAAGACGCGCATCATCGCCCATAATCAATTGGTCGTGCGCGCCGACAGAGAACAACGCAAGCCGGTCAATGGCAACACCGAGAAACGCATTCTCGCTTCGCTAAAACAAGCGCTTCAGGAGGCGGACGCGTTTGTGGTTTCTGATTATGACAAGGGCGTGGTCACGCAGAGCATCCTTGGCGAAATCCTTCCCGCTGCTTATGAGCGCGTTCCGGTGCTTATCGATCCGAAGATTCGCAATTTCGCCCATTACCGCCCTGCGTCTCTTATCACGCCTAATCATCACGAAGCGCTGCGAATGACGAATCTCGAAGAAGATTCTGATGACGGTTTGCATCAGGCCGCGCGCGTCATCCAGGAAAAACTAAGTTGCGATGCCGTGCTGATAACGCGCGGCGATCGCGGGATAATGCTGCTCGAGCGCGGTAGTGCTCCAGTGTTCGTGGAAACAGCCGCCCGCGAGGTTTACGATGTCACCGGCGCAGGCGACACAGTTATCGCAACTTTGGCCGCGGCGCTGGCTGCGGGGGCGACCGTGTGGGAAGCTGCGAACCTCGCGAATCACGCGGCAGGCATCGTTGTCGGCAAGGTGGGAACCGCAACCGCGAGTGCCGCCGAGTTGTTGGCGACGTTTGCGTAGCGCAAACTGTCAGTTTGCGAGTGACGGGTAAGCTGGCTTCTTGCGAGTCGTGCGCAAACTAACAGTTTGCGTTACAAGAAACCATGGTCGGAAAATTTCTCGGCAATTACAAGATTCTCGAAAAGCTCGGCGTTGGCGGGCAAGGCACAGTTTACAAAGCCACTGACGCGAAACTCGGCCGCACTGTAGTTGTCAAAGTATTGCCGGCTGAGTTGACTGCCAGAGAAGCAAACCTCAAACGCTTCGAACGCGAGGCGCGTCTTGCTTCCTCTCTCGACCATCCAAACATTTGCACCATCTTCGATCTCGACGAAGCGGAGGGCCTCCACTTCATCGCCATGCAATACGTCGAGGGACGCAACGTGCGCCAGCTGGTCGGCGGACATCCGCTTGAACTCAAGAGCGCGCTCCTGATTGCCATTCAAGTTACCGACGCGCTCGCTGCCGCACACGCTCGCGGCATCATTCATCGCGACATCAAATCAGGCAACGTCATGGTCACGCCTTCGGGACAAGCGAAGATACTGGATTTTGGTCTCGCCAAATTGTTGGACGACGATACCGCAAACGCCGCGATTCATCGCACTGACTTGACCGAGGTTGGCGTGCCTTATGGTACCGCCACTTACGCCGCGCCTGAACAGGCACGGGGCGAGCGCGTAGACAAAAGGGCTGATATTTTTTCCACCGGCGTATTGCTTTACGAAATGCTCACC
The DNA here is from genome assembly GCA_002427845.1 of Chloracidobacterium sp. UBA6041. Taxonomy (GTDB): domain Bacteria; phylum Acidobacteriota; class Blastocatellia; order Pyrinomonadales; family Pyrinomonadaceae; genus PSRF01. Next base: position 16,646 of record DIYZ01000230.1, read on the forward strand.
GGCACGTGGCCTTTTCGCGGTAAGACCACGATTGACGTGCGCCACGCCGTGCTTCATGACGCGCCACAGCCCGTTGCGGAGCTTCGTAATGAGCCTCTCCCGGTAAGGCTTCAGCAGATTCTGGATCACTGTCTCGCTAAGGAACCTCGCGGTCGTTATCAAAAGATGGAAGAGTTGCGCGACGATCTGCGCGGTGTGTTACAGGAAGTCTCAACCGCGGAAACGACGGGCCAGCCTTTTGCCAGCGTTACGCCTGAACCGGCGCGTCATCTAGCGGGCGCAAATCCCGTATCGATAGCCATGCGCTGGCTTAAGTCGAAGACCAGGGATTCGGCTACTTCAGCGCCCGACATGGTGACACCGACAAAACCCAACATTCACGAGACACCCTTTACTACTATTGCGGATCAGGACAAGAAGAGCCTGGCCATCCTGTGTTTCCGCAACTTAAGCAATGACCCTGCTTCGAGCTTTTATGAATTCTCGCTTGCCGATGCCGTGATAACTGAACTTGCGCGTTTGCGTTCGCTCGTAGTGCGGCCGTCTTCCGTGATTGCCAAATATCAGGGAGGGACAATGGATCCGCGTGACATTGGTCAGGAGTTAAAGGTGAACGCAGTCCTGACGGCAGGATTTATTCACGCGGGCGAACGTTTCCGGGTAACCGCGCAACTATTGGACGTTGCTTCCGGCGATATCCTCTGGAGCGATCGTATCGACACGTCCGCAGCGGATATCATTGCGGTGCAGGACACGATCGCCCAACGAATCGTCGAGGGCTTACGTCTCGAGCTAAGCCCGGCAGAGCAGGATGGAATTGCGAAACCCTCAACACAAAATGCCGCGGCTTACGAACAATACCTGCGCGGACGCGATCTCTTCGCGCGTTTCATTTTCCGCACGGTGGCTTCTGAAGACTGCGACGCGGCCATCGAACATTTCCAACGAGCGATCGAACTTGATCCAAACTTTGCGCTCGCGCTTGACGGTCTCGGAGCTTCATACGTCAACCGCGTTTTTAAAGGCTTTGGCGGCGCCGAAGATTACGAGCGCGCGGAAGTCGCTTTCAATAAAGCGCTGGCAATCGATCCGCGGTTGATCGAAGCGCGAATGCTGATGGTTTTCGTCTATCTCTGGCGCGGGCAGAAGCAGCAGGCGCGCCAGGAAGTTGCCCGCGCGCGTCGCGAAGCTCCGGACGAGCCTGTGGTCCACTTTGTCAAAGCTACTCTGCACCGGCTCGACGGTGAGTATGGGCGCGCCTTGCGCAGTTATGACCGACTGATGCGTTTAGATCCGGCAGCGCACGTTGTCGCCAGCTATAACCGCGCTCTTGTCTATATGTACATGGGAAACTTTGCGGAGACTGAGCGGCAGTTGGATCAGGCCGGCGATCAGGACAACCCATTGGTGAGAACTTTTCGCGCCCTCGCGCTTTATTACACGGGCCAGACTGACGCTGCCGCGGATCTGATGAAACAGGTAGTTGCACGTCATCCCAACATGCATGGCATACGGCCTTTCCTGGCAATGTTTTTGAGCGCGCAGGGCAAGCACGAGGAAGCGCGTGCCCAATTGACGAGCAGTGTTATAAGGAATGCCGAAGTCGATCCGGACATCGCTTATTCTGTTGCTTCCGTCTACGCGTTGGAAGGAATGCGTGACGAAGCGTTTCAGTGGTTGGAACGCGCTATCGCATTGGGCAATGCAAACCAACCCTGTTTTGAAAATGATCCAAACTGGTCTGCATTGAGAAGCGACGAGCAATTCCAGAACCTGATGACAAAAGTTCGGGCCAGTCATGCACCGCCGGATGCTAATGTTCCTCCGTCCAGCTAAACTCGCGTCGGGATACATCATCATAATGCCTAAAAACTTTCGCGCCTCGGGCTTTCTTAATTTCGCGTCTAACTTCGTCAGCTTCCTCCTGCTCTTCTCGCTGGTTCAATCGGCCACTCCGGTTGCGCGCGCACAACAGCAACCGCAACGACAACGCCGCGTAGCTTCGCCGGTCAACAGAAGCGCAACTCCGGATGCAAGCCCGAGTCCGCTTCCTACTCCTCGTCCTACTCCTCTTACTACTGCCGCCCCGTCCGTAGTACCGCAGACGTCGCCGACGCCTGCATCCGGCCAGACGCAAACAGCTTTCACCACGCGAACCCTCGCTGAGTTGCGGGCGCGTATTTCAGAAATCCTGCGCAAGCCGGAACTGGCGTCCGCGATGGTCGCGATCAAAGTGGCATCGCTGGAAACCGGACGTGTTCTATTTGAAGAGAACGCCAACAAGCTCCTGCGTCCCGCTTCAAATATGAAACTGTACACAGTGGCAGCCGCTCTGGATCGACTTTCGCCAGACTATCGTTTTGTAACTTCGGTCTATGCGCCCGCCAAACCCGATGCCGCTGGAATTGTTCATGGAGATCTCACAATCTATGGCCGAGGAGACCCTTCCTTCGCGGCGAGTTTCAATGACAGCGACTACTTCAAGGGTATTGACAATCTCGCAGCACGCATCGTCGCCGCCGGTGTGAAGCGTGTCGATGGCGACCTTGTTGGCGACGAAACATATTTTGTCGGTCCTCAATACGGTTCAGGGTGGGAGTGGGAGGACCTAACCTGGTGGTTTGGCGCGGAAGTAAGCGCGCTAACAGTCAACGACAATGCGCTCGATCTCTCGGTCAAGCCCGGGGCACAAGTCGGCGGGCCGGCGATAATAACCACCGGTCCACCGGATCCGCTGCTGACTATTGTGAACCATGTGGTGACCACGGCGAGAGGAAGCAGAAGAGACTTGACTGTCTATCGCGGACTGGCGGCGGATGAGGTGGAAATTAGCGGCTCGATTGCGCTCGACGACAAAGGTTACTCGGGCGGCCTGGGTATTTCTCGACCGGCCCGCTTATTTGCATACCTGCTGCGTTCTGCGCTAGCGCAACGCGGCGTAATCATCGCGGGGAAAACGCGCACGGTAGCGCCGTCGATTTTTCGCGCAGCCGCAAATAACGAACGTTCGGTTTCGAATTTAGTAGAACTGGCCACACTGCAATCCCCCCCGCTTAGTTTGATCGCCGCGCAGACACTTAAGCGGAGCCAAAATCTTTACACCGAACTAATCTTAAGAACACTTGGCAAAGTGGCCGGCCCGCCGGCGACGGCTGCAAATTCGGAACGCACCAGCGAAACTGCGGGGATCGAAGTAGTCAGAGCGTTTTTGCGCGAGGCTGGTGTCAATCCTTCCACGCTAATATTGACTGACGGCTCCGGCCTTTCCTGGCACGACATGGTGACAGCCGAGGCAACACTTGAGCTGCTCACCTACATGCACCGGCAGCGTTACGCGACAGTGTTTCGCGACGCATTGCCAATTGCCGGAGTCGACGGGACGCTCAGAAATCGCCTGAAAGGAACGCCTGCGGAAAACAATCTTCGCGCCAAGACAGGAACGCTAAGCTCGGCTTCCAGCCTTTCTGGTTTCGTGCGCGACGCCGCCGGCGAAGAAATCGTCTTCTCAATTATGGTTAATAATTATCCGGAAGGGACGAACCCACCAGCTGTCTGCATTGATCCAATTGCTTTGCTGTTGGCATCGTTTGCCGGAAAGCCGTAACGCAAACTGTTAGTTTGCGTATATTCATAAGGGTGCGTTCAGAGGTTTACGTCACTAACAGTTTGGCGTATCGCCCCAAGCCGTTAGCTTGCCCGCAAATCAACAGTTTGCGATCCGTTAAAGGAGGTTGCATGTCAATCGATCGTCTCCCACGAAATGTATCATCGGGGTCAGCTTACAGTTTACGAACGGCTGCTCAACATCGAACCGGCTCTGACGCAACGCTTCAGGAAATTGTTTGCAAACGCCGAATCAAAAAAAGCTTCCGAAAATGCCTCCTAGCTTCATAAAGTTTCATGGTTTCGGCAACGACTATATCGTTATCGAATCAAAAGAGCTGACCGCGCTAACGGACCTCGGCAAATTTGCGCAGCGCATCTGCAATCGCCATTACGGCGCGGGCGCAGACGGCATCGCAGTCATTGGCCCACCGCCGGAGCAAATCGCTGATTTCCAGGTGCGCATCTTTAACCCGGACGGCAGCGAGGCATCGTTGTCAGGGAATGGAACCAGATGCGCTGCTGCCTACCTTTATTACAAAGGGCTGTGGAGCGCCCCAGAGCTACGACTGAGCACGCGCGCGGGCGTCAAGCGATATATCTTGCGGGAACACATGGACCCGGGACGCTACGTTTTCGATTCCGAGTTGGGCCAACCAAAATTTGACTCCAACTCAATTCCGATGCTCACAAATGAGCCCATGGAGAAGGTCATCGACTATGCCCTTAACGTCGATGGCAGCGTGTTCAAAGTTACCGCGCTACAGATGGGAAACCCAAACTGCTGCATTTTTGTTGACGACTTCGACAGTCTCGACTGGCGGCGAATCGGAAAGGATCTTGAAAACCATAACCAGTTTCCGGATCGCACGAATGTTGTCTTTGTGCGTGTCGTCGATCGCGAAACGATTGAGTTGCGCATTTGGGAGCGCGGGGTGGGCGAAACCGAGGCTTCGGGTACCTGTTCGTGCGCCGCCGCTGTTGCCGCCATGATCAAAGGAGAGACTGAAAGGCTCGTCAACGTTCAGATGCCTGGCGGGAAGGCAAAAATTCACTGGAGAAAGGACGGCGAGGTTGTCATAACCGGCGCGGCTGAAGTAATTTATGGCGGCGATTGGTTGGCCCAGACCGGTTAGGACCGTCCGATTGGCGTTGCCGATCTACATAAATAAGTAGTTTCTTTTCCCCCAATGAACTCTCCTGTCAAGAAACGCATTCCTTTGCGTGCTGGCGTTCTTCCCAGCCTACTATCTCTAATTCTTCTTGCGGCCATTTCCCTGGCGCTCAACGCCTGCGGCGGCAAGCTCGTTAAAGAAACGGTGGCGGAGTCAAAAGTAGCTGACGCCAAACCTGCGGTTGCACCCACCAGCTTACCAATGTGGCTGGGAAATGCCTCGCGAAACTTTTACGGCACCGGGCCGTGGTCAGCGGATCCTTTGCAGATTGTTTGGGACTTTAAAACTCAATGGTCCAGCGGGCGTCTGCACAAGGATCCCTGGGCGGGATCAGGATGGCCGGGACAACCTGCGATAGTTGATGATCGAATCTATTTCGGCTCAACTGACGCGCGCGTCTACTGCCTTAACTCAAAAGACGGAAGCGTCATCTGGAGTTATAAAACTGGCGACAGCGCCAAGTCTTCTCCTGCCGTCGCCGGTGATCGCCTCGTCATAGGAAATCTGGACAACAACATCTATTGTCTAAACACCAGCGACGGAACGCTGGTTTGGAAATACAAGACGGGCTTAGAAACCGATTCCTCGCCGGCAATCGTCGACAACCACGTGTACATCGGCGGCGAAGACGGTTTTTATTACTGTCTCGATCTCAAAGACGGCGCCGTTATCTACAAACAACCGCTGGGCGGCTCGGTCGAGGGCGGCTCGACCATCGTTGACGAAAAGATCTATGTCGCCACTGAAGCGGGCGATCTCTATTGTCTTAACCGTGAGGACGGGACAGTTGTTTGGAAAGCGAGTATCGGCGCTGACTCCAATTCAACGCCGGCGGTCGCCGACGGATATGTTTACACCGCCACCGAGGATGGCTTCGTCCGAGCCTACAAACAAGCGGATGGCGCGTTGGTTTGGACGCACAAGGCCGAAGGCGGACTAAACCTAAAGACCAAAGAGAAGACGGGATTCTGGGCCAGCCCGGTTGTTTCCAGGTCGCGCGTTTTCATTGGATCCAATAACGGCTATTTGTACTGTCTGTCGGGCAAGGATGGAAAACAGGTTTGGGCGCATCTCGCACGCGCAGCTATCTGGGCCACGTCGCCAGTAGTTGCTGGCCGGGTAGTCTTTGGCGATAAGAGTGGTTGGGTTTACGCCTTGTCGGCAGAAGATGGCAAGCTCGTTTCCGAAATTCAAATAGGCGAAAACGTGGATGCGACCCCCGCCATCCTGAACGGCCGGATTTATGTCGGCGCATTCAACGGTAAGTTTTACTGCCTGAAGTAGCTCGCTTTGCTGATATATTTGATAGACAACACGCTTGACGGCCAGGGTGCAAGTCCGCGCGAATTGCGCGCGGTGCTGAGCCGGATGTGCGACGGCGTGGAGATACTGACTGAGCCTTTCCACGCCGTTTCTCTTGAGCGCTTACAGTCGCTCCAGCCTTCACATATTATTTTGAGCGGACAAAGTCACCCCTGGGACGAATACTCCCCAGAGTCACTGGCCGGCGTGTTTGAAGTAATCAAGAAAGCTTCTCAACCAATACTCGGGGTTTGTGGCGGGCATCAGCAGATGGCGCTCGCCTTCGGCGCTCCTATTGGATTAATGGCACGACTGGTGGCCGGCGAAGGTTATGAAGGCGCAAAGCGGGAACGCGGATTCTTTCCGGTGACTGTCAACAACCAGCGCGGCCTGTTCGCGAACCTGCCGTCCACGATAACGGTTTGGCACTCCCACTTTGACGAAGTGAAGGAACTACCAGAAGGCTTCCACCGCACCGCGTCCAATGAGACTTGCGCCATCCAGGCAATGCAGCACGACGAGCGGCCTCTGTTTGGTGTGCAATTTCACCCGGAACTGTTCGACGAGGAGCACCCTGAAGGTCGAAAAATCATGGAGAATTTCCTCAAAACTTAGGCCGGAGCCCTATTCCCTTTGCTGCCGAAGCCCTCTTCAACCTTGATACCGTACTGAAACCTTTCGGTCACATTTCCTGCAATTCTGGCACTTTTGCAACTCTAAATATTTCAGTAGTTACGAAAATTTGTCGGATTTAGGCAACTTTTTGGCCTGCCATGCGGCTGGACACCCGCTCCGCCCAGTGCTAGCCTCCTTGCCCGAACAAGCGGCGTAACTACTCGCTTGTTTTTTGTTTAGTTCGACCACTTGGGTTTTCAGCGCGTGCATCAAGGATGCAAGCCCCCAACTCCGGCTGACCTTGTTCTGAACTCCTTGAGCCGGAGGTCGAGTCCAGGGTCCCCGTGCGGGCAGCCCGCATGGGGTGGCAGGCATAGGAAAGAACGGACTCGCGCAGAGCGCTGAGAAGTTAATCTACCTCGGACAGGAGACCCGAAGCATGAAAGCAATAGTCAGTAGAAGTGCAATCATTGCGACTGCGCTTCTTGTAGGTTTGATAGTTTTTTCAGCCAGTCCTTCAATAGCAGAAACTCTCTTTTCAAAGTATCAGCCCCAAAAAGAAGAATCGAAGCAGAATTCTGCCAGCGCCCTGGGCAAGTTTGGAACGGAAGAAGACCTGCCCGCGACCGCAAAACTTGCTGAGCCGAAGGCTTCTCTTTCGCCGGCGACAAACTACGTCGCCACCGCCTATAGTCTTAGAGGAAGAACCGCCAGCGGCAGAATGGTAAGCCGAGGTGTTATCGCCGCCGATCCGGCGGTTTTGCCGTTGGGTTCTCGCGTACGATTGGAACATCCAGGTTATAGTGGCGAGTATGTTGTGGCCGACACTGGCGGCGCGATTCGGGGTCGCCGCATCGACATCTGGACGCCAAGCTCAGGCGAGGCTATGCGTTTTGGCAGACGCACCGTGAAGCTGACGATATTAAGCTACGGCGCAAAACGATCAAAGCGCACGGTTAAAGTTTAAAGCGGCCAATCTTCGCGGATGAGGTGGGCGGAAGGACAAACCTTCTGCCCTTTTTTATTTGTTATGTCCGACAAACTTTAGTTTGTAGCTGCTAGTCGTAAAAGCGTTCATCCTGGTAAGTGCTCTTTCGTCGGGCAATCGACAAACTGAAGTTTGTCGGACAGGCCATGTTAATATGATCGCATCCATTTGATTTCATTAGCTGGCGAGGGTTCCAGGACTATCATGCAGGTTTCCAGGCAACCGTCTGAGAACAACCAGGAGGTACCGGCAGCTGAATCCCTGGTGGAAGTAACTCGAGGCGGCATTACCGAGTCGCGGCATCGCGGCCACATCATCGCTGTAGAACCAGAAGGAAACATCGTCGCTTATCTCGGTGCGCCGGAAACTGTCACCTATCTGCGTTCCTCGGCCAAGCCACACCAGGCCATACCCCTGATTACATCCGGTGCTGCGGATCGTTTTGGATTCAGCGAAAAAGAGATTGCCCTCGCTTGTGCGTCGCATAGCGGCGAAGCCATTCACACTGAAGTCGCTGCGTCAATGCTCCAGAAGATCGGTCTGGAACCGAGCGCTCTCAAATGCGGCACGCATGAACCGTTCAGCCCTGAAGCGGCTCGCCAACTTCGCGAAAAGGGCGAAGAGCCGAACGTGCTGCAGAATAACTGCTCGGGTAAACACGCCGGCATGCTGGCGCTCGCGCTGCATCTAGGCGCGCCTATTGAAAGTTATGATCAGCCCAGCAATCCCGTGCAACTGGCAATAGGTGGCGTTATTTCGCAGTTTACTGGAATTCAAATACAAGACATCGCGGTAGGTGTGGACGGCTGTGGCGTGCCGGTATTTGGCGTTACCGTCAAGGCAATGGCGCTAATGTACGCGCGACTGATCGCGCCGCCCCCCGAGTTTGATGACCACACGAAAGCCGCGTGCGCGCGAATCGTCTCAGCGATGATGACTTATCCGGAACTTATAGGCGGCAGTAACGATCGCCTCGACACGGAAATAATGCGCGCCGCGAAAGGGCGTTTGGTTTCGAAGGTGGGCGCCGAAGGTGTTTACACTGTTGGTGTGTTGCCCTGTAAAGATTGGCGTCGAGGCATAGGGATCGCGCTTAAGATTGAAGACGGGGATGACCATCGCGCGCGGCCAACGGTGGTGATCGAGTCATTAAGACAACTCGGCATACTCGCCGACGAATCATTGGAGGCTGTTTCGCGATACGCGTTCTTTCCTGTCAAGAACCGGCGTGGAGATGTGGTTGGAGAAGTGACTGCGGAGTTTGAGTTGAACCGGACCGCCGGCACGCAACACTAATTTATGGGGGCGCTCTTATCTCACAATCAACTTCCGATAATGGCCACAATGTCGACACGGGCGAACAGACCTCGCCTAACCTGCCGCCTTTGCAGCGTGACGCCCGGGGAAACATCGATCTCGACTCCGTTCCTGATGTTATTCAATGGTTTCTGGATTTCGATCAGCGCGTAGCGATTATCAAGCACCGCCACGTGGAAGAAGTTTTTCAATGGAAACAGGAGCAGAGCCGCAGCGAAGGCGAGGAAGTTTTTGCCTTCAAACAAGCGCAGGATCGGCTCGCGATTGGAATAATCCAGGCGCTTGCCGAGCATTCTTCCGAACGCGACCTTCATTCCTGGATTAGCCAACTACTCAACGCTCTGGAAGCAGCAGCGAAGGCCAATGAAGCGGCTGCCGAAGCTTACAAACTCGACTTGCGCGGAGGCGGTTCGGTTGTAAAAGAAGCCGAAAAAATTCCGTCGGAGCGTGGCCGCAGAGATTTTCTAATTAATTGCTGGCTTGAAACCCTATGCACGGTTGAAGCCCGTGTCCTGGGTTGGCTTTACCAGGAGTTTTACGGTCGTCCGTTTGCTCCCTAACCGCCGCAATTTCAGCGAACAACTATGAACGACGATTTGCGCGCGCTCTTTCCCATAACAGAGCGCGTTAACTATTTGAACCACGCCGCCGTCTCGCCGCCGCCAATTCCTACGATTGCTGCAATTCAATCTCAACTTGCCGACGTTTCCGCAAATGGCTCTGTAAACTTTCGCAACTGGCAGTCAGTCAAGGAACGCACTCGCGAAATTGTCGCCGGCATGCTCGGCGCGCGTCCGGAACAAGTCGCATTCTTACGCAATATATCTCTATGGCTACCTGAAGAAGAAAAACATCATCACCGCACCCCGAGGAGATGGGCTACGCATTGCTCCCCATCTCTACAACACTTTGGACGAGATCGATCAATTGGTAGACGCTCTTCCGTGAAGACAGCGATAAATAACTTGCGTTTCTGCAAAGCCCGCGCTCGGGCGAAACGAGTGATTATCGTTCGCTGTTTAGTTTGTAGATGTATTGAAGATGTACGGACATTCCGCCGCGCTCGACCCATAACTTCCAACGCCCGGGCCTGCCTTCACCAATTTTCTTAAGAAATTCGAAATCGCGCCCCGAGATTATCGATGAATGGAAATTGGCACGCGCGTTGCCAAAGTTGCCAAAGAGGAACCCGAACAACAAAGCGTAGATAAAGGGGTAAATCGGGTTAGGCTCAGAGATTGCGGTGAGTGGAAGCTTCAGGGGGAGGCGTCCTCTCACGATTTGAAAAACAGGCGGTGGCTCTTTCGGGGGAACGGGGTTAACGCTTGTGCGCAATTGAAGAGCAATCATTGCGAGGCTGCTGATCGACGTCCTGAAGGGGCTTGGGGGAGCCTCCCAGGAAGATCAGCAGCCCGCATTAGTTTTTGGGATGTCCGACAAACTTCCGTTTGT
>DIYZ01000207.1 GCA_002427845.1 Chloracidobacterium sp. UBA6041
GCGTTTCTCTATCAACTATTTGTCAGGCAGTTTGGCACAAACAATCTTCCTGACTGCTCAAACATGTGCCATGAATCGAGCGGCTCCGCGCTGGGGAAAACGATCGGTGTAGGCAAGGGAACAGTGACACTGGAAGACTTCGATCTTGCACAGGCAATCTTCGTCATCGGACAAAACCCCGGCACAAACCATCCCCGCATGCTGACTGCGCTGCAGAGAGCTAAACAAAACGGTTGCCGCTTGGTCCATATAAATCCGCTCCCTGAAGTTGGCATGACGCGGTTCAAACATCCGCAGGATGTTTTGGGATGGTTCGGCAGTGGCACCACGCTGGCAGATCTGTTTCTCCAGGTGCGCATCAATGGCGACGTCGCCTTGCTTCAGGGCATTACAAAAGCGGTACTCGCCGAGGAAGGGAGGCGCCCGCGTCAAGTGCTGGACGATGAGTTTATCCGGACATATACCGAAGGATTTACAGAGTTTGCTGGTGCGATCAAGAACGCTTCCTGGGATGACATTGTGGAGCAAAGCGCCGTGACTAAGGACGAGATCGAAGCGGCGGCAAAAATCTTTATTGAGTCCGAGCGCACGATCTTTTGTTGGGCCATGGGCCTGACGCAACACAAAAACGCCGTGGCCAACATCCAGGAGATCGTCAATCTCATGTTACTGCGTGGCCAGATAGGAAAACCGGGCGCCGGGTTATGTCCGGTGAGAGGGCATAGTAATGTGCAGGGCGACAGGACGATGGGAATCTGGGAACGGCCCACAGATGCATTCCTCGACAACCTTGGCGCAGAATTCAACTTTGAGCCGCCGCGCCGCCACGGTTATGACACCGTGAAGGCGATCACAGCGATGCACGAGAAGAAGGCCCGCGTCTTTTTCGCGCTGGGCGGCAACTTTCTTTCGGCCACTCCCGACACGGAATACACCGCGGATGCGCTGCGACGGTGCAGGCTGACCGTGCACGTTTCGACGAAACTCAATCGCGCGCATTTGATCACCGGCGCACAGGCTCTGATTCTGCCATGCCTGGGGAGGACGGAAACTGACGTGCAAGCGTCTGGCCCGCAGTTCGTGACGACGGAAAACTCCATGGCTGTCGTCCAAGCCTCACGTGGTTTTCTGCCGCCGGCGTCGGCTGATCTCTTGAGTGAGCCGGCCATCGTCGCGCGCCTGGCGTCCGCGACACTCGGGGCTCGTTCAAATGTCGCCTGGCAAGAGCTGGTAGTCGATTACGATCGGATACGGGAGCATATCGCGCGCGTGGTGCCGGGGTTTGACGACTACAACGCGCGCGTGCGCCAGCCAGGCGGCTTCTATTTGCCAAACCCAGCGCGCGAGAGAAAATTCAAGACCGCGAGCGGGCGCGCAGTTTTTACAGTTCATCCTTTGCCACAACATAACCTGAAGCCCGATCAATATTTGATGATGACGATCCGCAGCCACGATCAGTTCAACACTTCGATCTATGGATTGGACGATCGCTATCGTGGCGTTTATGGCGGCAGGCGGGTTGTATTTCTGAACCGTGACGACATGGAGTCAGCAAACCTGGCTGAAGGGCAAATCGTTGATCTCTTTAGCCACTTTGAGGACGAGGAACGTATGGCCCGGCGCTTTGTTGTCGTGCCCTATAGCATTCCGCGACGCTGCGCGGCAACTTACTTTCCGGAGACTAACGTGCTGGTTCCACTGCGGAGCGTGGCGGACAAGAGCAACACGCCGGTTTCGAAATCCGTGGTTATTAGCATCCGGCCTTCTGTTGAAGGAGATCCGGAGTTCAATCGTGTGGTACGTGGATAAACCGCAAGAAGGTCGGCTGGTGGGTTGTATAGCCGAGCTGAAGATTTTCGTGCCGTAGGCACGAGATGTTTATAGTTGTGAGATTTAATTAATCTCAGCCCATTTATGGGCGGCAGAAACATTTCGCTCCTGTCGGAGCTCCGAAGAGTTGAGAGGCCACGGTGGCTATAAACATTGCACCGCTACGCGGCTGAAGAACAATCTGAGCTAGTGGGTTTAGCATGACGTTTCAAATCGCCAAACAAGAAACTGCTTCGAAGGCCGAGCTGTATGCAAACTTGCAATCGCAGCTACGCGGCTTGCTCGAAGGTGAGCGCGACTTCATTGCCAACGCGGCAAACTTCGCGTCGCTGCTCTTTCATTCGCTGCCGGATTTGAATTGGGTAGGTTTCTATTTGAACAAAGGCCACGACCTTGTGCTGGGGCCGTTTCAGGGCAAACCCGCGTGCGTGCGCATCGCGATCGGAAAAGGAGTTTGCGGCACGGCGGCCGAACAGCGAAACACTTTGCTGATAGATAACGTGCACGAGTTCCCGGGACATATTGCCTGCGACAGCGCCTCCAATTCCGAGATTGTCGTTCCTCTAATCAAGCATGAGCGGTTGCTTGGCGTTCTCGACCTCGACAGCCCACTCGTTGGCAGGTTTGACGAAGAGGACGCAAAGGGTTTGAATAAATTGGCGGAGACTTTTATCGGCTCGATTAGTTTAGAGTCCCAGCTTTAGCTTGTCGATGATGTAAAACAGCAACCTAAAGGTTGAACTCTAAACTCCACAAGGGAAACACATGATTACGATTCGCAAAGCAGAAGAGCGTGGCCACTTTGATTTCGGCTGGCTCAACACCTATCACACTTTTTCTTTCGGCGATTATTACGATCCCCGGCACGTTCACTTTCGCACCCTGCGCGTCATCAATGAAGATTTTGTCAAAGCGGGGCATGGGTTTCCCACCCACGGGCACCGCGACATGGAGATCATCACTTACATTTTGCAAGGGGCCCTCGAGCACCGCGACAGCATGGGCAACGGATCCATTATCCGGCGGGGCGACGCGCAGCGCATGAGCGCCGGCACCGGCGTAACACACAGCGAGTCGAATCCTTTGCCGGATGAAGACACGCATCTTTTGCAGATTTGGATCTTACCGGGCGAGCAGGGCATCCAGCCTGAATACGAGGAGAAGAGATTTTCGGATGATGAGAAGCGCAACAATTTGCGTCTTCTTGTTTCTCCCGAGGGACGCGCAGGGTCGGTCACGATTCATCAGGACGCGAGTATCTATGCATCATTACTCGAGGTGGGTCATGAAGTGGTCCACAAAACGGAAAACGGCAGGCATGCCTGGCTGCAAGTGGCCGCCGGCGCAGTCACACTTAATGATGTGACGCTGAAGCATGGTGACGGTGCAGCGGTTAGTCAGGAACCAAGCCTGCGAATCACCGCCGCAGAGTCTTCGGAAATATTGTTATTTGATTTCGCATGAGCAATCAGGAACTGAGAAAGGAAGGCAGCAAATGGAGACCACGAGGGTAACGCTAGATGAAATCAAAGAAAGAATGGATCGCGGAGAGCAGTTTACTTTTGTCGACGCCCGTAATGCTCAGGCCTGGGACGAAGCGCAGACAAAGTTACCCGGCGCGATACGTGTGCCGGCTGATGAGGTCAAGCAACATCTTTCCGAAATTTCACACGAACGGACGGTGATTACTTATTGCACATGTCCTCACGAAGCGTCGAGCGCCGGCGTGGCAAAGGAACTCGCCGAGCATGGGTACAGAAATGTGCATCCACTGTTTATCGGGTTTGAAGCCTGGGAGAAAGCAGGCCTGCCGCTTGAGCCGAAATAACAATGGCTACTGATAGCGCGAACGAAGTCCTGGCTGCCTGGGAAACGTCTTCGCAATACTGGAATAAACACCAGGCATTGATCGAGAAGATGTTCGCGTCTCTGTCGCGTGCACTCATCGAGAATGCCCGCATTGGTTCAGGGCAATCAGTGCTCGATGTCGGCGGCGGCAGCGGCGAACCATCGCTGACGATCGCTCCAATTGTTGGCGAGTCGGGATCTGTAACCTACACAGATCCTGCGGGGGGTATGGTCAAAGCCGCGCGCGATGAAGCTGAGCGGCGAGGGCTAACTAACATCCGGTTCCATCAATGTCCCGCGGCGCAGCTTCCGTTTTCTGATAATTCATTTGACGCGGCAGTCAGCCGTCTCGCAGTGATGTTTTTCCCGGATGTTGTGGCGGGCCAACGCGAGATGCTGCGAGTCGTTAAACCCGGCGGCTATGTTTCCTTGGTGGTCTGGGCAGCGAGGGAAGTCAATCCTTTTTTCAGCGTTGTTACCGAAGTCCTTGATAGGTTTGTGCCGGCTGATGCGGAGGATGAAGACGCGCCGGGAGCTTTTCGTTTTGCTGCGCCGGGAAAACTCGCGAAAGCCTTGCAGGAAGCGGGAGCCATTGACGTAATAGAGCGCGAGTTGGCATTCATGATAGAAGCGCCGATTACCGTCGAGCGCTTTTGGGAGTTGCGCACAGAAATGTCTGATACATTTCGAAGCAAACTCAAGAGGCTTGTACCGGATCAGGTGGCAGCAATCAGATACACCGTTCAAAAGGCTGTAGGCAGTTACTTCAAAACAGGCGGAATGAGTTTCCCCGCAAAGGTGCTCGTAGTTACCGGCAAAAGCCTTACCGTTTAGAAAGCGGACTTGTCCGCCGCGGCGTGGGACAAGTCCCAACCGTAAACGAAACCACTTCACTGTAACGTAAGTGATCAAGGTCTGCGCATCGAGGCGAGCCCGAGACCGGAGCCGATCAGGAAGCCGCCGGCAATCCGCTCTGGCAGAGAAGAGAGTCTCTCAGGAATAAGATCGCTACCTCGTTGGGCGAGCCATCCGTAACTTACCAACACCGGAAACTCCACCGCGATGGAAACAATTCCCAATAGCAGAAACTGCTCGACCACCCGGCCGTTTGGAGAAACAAACTGCGGCAGCAGCGCAGTAAAGAAAACGATCGCTTTCGGGTTTGCCAACTGAGTCAGAAGGCCCTGCGAAAATAACCTTAGCGACCGTTTATGTGTAACCGTCGAAGCCACTGTCGGTCCAACGATCGCGTCATCCTTATCCATCGCTTTGCCCCTGGAAAACAACATTCTAATGCCGGTTAAAATTAAATAAGCTATTCCCAGCCACTTGATGATTTGGAAGAGCGTTGCCGACGCCAGCAGCAGCGCACCCAATCCGAGCGCCGACAGAAGAAAATAAACGGCGTTGCCCGTGAGTATGCCGAGCGTGCCCTGCAGACTCTGTTTGAAACCGGCCGTCATGCCCTGGGAGCTGACGAGCAGCACTGCCGGGCCGGGCGTCAGCGACAAAAGAAATTCCGTGACTGCGAAGACGAGCAGAAGTTTGAGTGACATTAGATTCGTTCGTCCCTGATCGTTTGTCAGATGTTTGCAGCTAAGACGCTCGATTCGCCGGCAGGTTTTGTCAGTTCTGACGGACAACCAAGCGCTTCTCGTCTTGATCGTTAACGACAACGCGTGTGTTACTCAGCCGTTCGACCACAATGTTTGTCATTTCAAGTAGAGAAAAATCCGGATAAGTCTCAATGACAGTTTGAATCAGATTGATCCAGGCCAGAGTTACCGGTTCGTTGTATATTGAGCGGCCCAAGGCGTGATGATCGAGAAAGCGAAGAAGACCGCTACACATTTTCTTGAAAGCCTGCTCAGGAGTTGAAATACGGAGATACCAGACTGCAACCGTGAGATGACTACGATGACTGAAGTCATCTTTACCGGTAGTGCACGACTCAAATCCTGCAACCACGTCCCGAATCTCTTTTTCGGTCTGGTAGTAGTCTCCCATTTGCTCTCCTTTCAGAATCGGACAGGCATTTTTGTCTGTCACTGATTCGGAAAATCCATAAAAGGGAAGCGCCAGACATGACGTCGTACTAAAAAAGACGAGGCGGACCGAACACTCGATCCGCCTCGTCTTTCGACTGGATTGTCGTAGATCTTATTTGGCCACAGCCTCATTTGACCGACTCGTCAAGCGAGACTTGTAACGGGCCGCCGCATTTTTGTGCAACGCGCCATTCTGCACTGCCTTATCGATCGTGGAAATAGTTTCCGGCAGCAACTCTGTGATCCGCTTTGCGTCGCCGGTGCCAAGGGCCGAGCGTAGATTCTTTATTGAAGTGCGTACGCGGCTGCGGTTGCCGCGATTGATCTTTCGGCGCGCCTCGTTCTGGCGCATTCGCTTTTCGGCTGACTTATGATTCGGCATGCAATTCTCCAACTAATCTAACAGCTAACGCGTTCTTAAGTCTGTCTTAAGAAACTAGTTTACGCGATGTTGGCCATGCGCAAGTGACGGAGTATAGGGACCACTCCCGTTAGTGTCAAGCAGGCGGAGACGTGCAAAGCGCGACTTTCGCAGTATATTTGACACGTAATGAAGGGTGTAGTAGCGTCAAACTCACAGTATATGCCAGCAATTGCAGCACGCTCACGATCACGCACACCGTTTAATCTCGCAATCAAATCTTGTTCTTCAATCGAAGGAGCTCGTCCCAGCCTTTGAAACAAATCGAACTGCCACCTCGCGGGTTAGAAACGCTCTTCGGCGTTCACGACCAAAACATAAAATACCTTGAGTCGCTGCTTGACGTTCGCATTGACGCGCGCGGACAGGACGTTTCCATCGACGGCGACCCTGAAGACGTAGCCACAGCGCAACGCATACTCGAAGACTTCTCCGCGCTCTTTCGCGAAGGCCGCTCCTTTGCCGACAAAGAGCTGCGCGAAGCTTTCGCTCAGATCGCGGAAGATCGCGCCTTCAGTTTGCGCGACTACTTCACGAAAGCGCGCTTCAATCCCGCCGGTAAAAAGCAAGTCGCGCCCAAGTCGGCCACCCAACGCAAATACATCCAGGCGATCCAGGAACAGGATGTTGTATTCGGTATCGGGGTAGCCGGCACAGGGAAAACCTATTTGGCGGTCGCGCTGGCCGTACAGGCTTTAATGCAGAAACAAGTCAACCGCATTGTGTTGGCGCGGCCAGCGGTCGAGGCCGGTGAAAAGTTGGGTTTTCTTCCCGGTGATTTGCAGGAGAAAGTTGATCCGTATCTGCGCCCGCTCTACGACGCATTGTTTGATTTGATCGACTACGAGCGTGTGACGAAACTGCTGGAGAAGCAGGTGATCGAGGTCGCGCCGCTGGCGTTTATGCGTGGCCGCACACTTTCGGACGCCTTTATCATTCTCGACGAAGCCCAAAACACCACCAGCGAGCAGATGAAGATGTTTCTCACGCGCATTGGGTTTGGCTCAAAAGCCGTCATCACTGGCGATGTTACGCAGGTAGATCTTCCCGCCGGGAAACGTAGTGGTCTGATCGAAGCGGAGCGCGTGCTCGCGAATCTTGACGGCATCGATTTTATTTATTTCACCGAAAAAGATGTGGTGCGTCACAAGCTGGTGCAGATGATTATCAAGGCCTACGACGAACATTCCCGGAAAAGAGACATTTAGGGTGTTAAGCAATAAACGGGCTTACGGTTTTGCCCCGTTCCGTGTGGCGAGGCTTGGGCTTAGCCTCATTAGAGGCGCAATGTTCACGACCTAAGATGACTGAAGTAATCAACCGCCAGCGCAAACTACCCATTGATTGCGAACGCTGGCAAGCGTTTGCGGAAAAAGTCATGAAGGTGTTACCTCTGGCCGCAGCGAAGGAAAGCAATGTGACGATCGCCTTTGTGTCGGACCGTGTGATGCGCGAGCTAAACCGCCAGTGGCGACGCAAGCGAGGGACGACGGATGTTCTATCGTTCCCGGCCGAGCAGGATGAGTTTGAAAAATCGGAAGGCTTCAGTCTTGGCGACGTAGTGATCTCGATTGAACAAGCAGCGCGCCAGGCGACACAAAATGAGCTGACCCTTGACCAGGAAATCGCGCAGCTTATTCTTCATGGGCTCATTCACCTTTCCGGCTACGACCACGAAACCGATGAGGGGGGAATGAATGCTCTTGAACTTCGTTTGCGGCGCAAACTAGACATTGCTGGGTAAACCGAATGGAATAGTAGAACTATTTTCCATATGTCATTTTAGATTTCTCATTCGTCATTTGGGGCGGCCCTTCATGATGGCTCGGAAATGAGAAATGAAAATTGAGAAATGATAAATGGAAAATCGGCTTAATCGCCCTCGCAGCGGTTTAACTATTCCCTACTTACGATTTACTATTTACCGAACCTAAATGCAGATTGAGCTCATCCTGACTTTTCTGTTGCTGGCGGTCTTGTCTCTGTTGGCGACGGTCGACATGGCTTTCGGCCAGTTGAGCGACGTCGGCCTCCGTCGTCTGATTACAGAGGCCGAGGAACGATCGAAACTGCGTACCTCTGCCTTCCTGAAGCAGGTGCTCGAGAATCGACCCAGATTTAGTTTCGCCATTTCCGCGACTATCCAGATCCTGCTCGTGGCCGTAGCCGTCTTGGTTACTTCGATCTCCCTTACGTTGTTTCAGGAGCGCCGTTTTGTGCTCGTCGGCCTTCTCACGGGGCTAATATTGGCCGGCATCTTCAGGCAACTAATACCTCTCTTTATTTCGACTCGCGACCCGGAAGGAACGTTGCTGTTTCTGCTTCCGGTGATTCGTCCGTATCTGCCGCTGATGGCTTTCGCCGCCGATCCTTTCCACCGCTTCTTTGATCGCTCGCGCAGGAAGGAGCAGGAGCTGGAAGACGGCGATGAAGAAGAAGAGCAGGACGCCGGCGACGACATCCAGGCGCTCATAGACGTCGGTGAAGCGGAAGGCATACTCGAAGAAGAAGAGGGCGAGCTGATTCATTCGATAATCGAATTTGGCGACACGCGCGTAAGCGAAGTGATGACGCCGCGGCCTGACATTGTCGCAGTGCCCTCAGGTTCGACGGTTCGTGAGGCACGAGATGTCATGATCGAATCGAAGTATTCACGGTTACCCGTTTATCGCGGTCAGATCGACAATGTGGAGGGTCTCATCTATGTGCGCGACCTGCTAGAGCGTTGGGCTGAAGGTGATGAAGACGGCCCAATCACTTCGCTGGTGCGCGACGTCTATTTTGTTCCGGAGACAAAGCCGGTAGCTGAGTTGCTCGAAGAGATGCAGAAGGCTCACGTGCAGCTTTCGATGGTCATCGATGAATATGGCGGTGTGTCGGGACTGGTTACGGTTGAAGACATACTCGAAGAGATTGTCGGCGAGATCGAAGATGAAGACATCGGCGGCGAAGAGTTGAAAGACATTGTCGAACAACATAAAGGCTGCTACGAAGTACTGGGCTCAACGGAGATTGGAAAGATTGAACGTCTCTTCGACATGGAAATCGAGGCCGACGATTTTACGACCATTGCCGGGCTCGTTATCAACGAATCGGGCAAGGTGCCGCAACCCGGCGAAAGGCTTACTTTTCGCGGACTGGAGGTTGAAGTGCTCGAAGCAGATGAACGGCGTATTGGCCGGCTGCTGGTAAAGCGAGCGGCAGACGAGAACGAAAACGAAATAAGCACGGCAGTATAGACCACTAACAAAATGGCAAAACGAACGAGCAAGTTTCTCGAGGGACGACGAATTGATCCAGCGCCCATAACTGCCAATACAACTCTGGCAGAGCTTGTCGATGAGTCGTTTCTGGCTTACAACGGCGCGCGTCTGCGTGAAGCCTGTCAACTGTTCACGCTGAAGATGCTCGAACCGGACGTGACGGTAGGTCTGTCGATCACGGGTGCCCTTACTCCCGCCGGCCTGGGCACGTCGGCGCTGATTCCTTTAATCAAAGCGGGCTTTGTCGATTGGATAATTTCGACTGGCGCAAATCTTTATCATGACACTCACTTTGGTATTGGCCTGGCCATGCATCAGGGCAGCTCGCAAATCTCTGACATCGTTTTGCGTGCAGAAGAAGTAGTCCGCATTTATGACATCTTCTTTGACTATTCTGTGCTGCTCGATACGGACGCTTTTTTCCGTCAGATTATCGCCCGTAAAGAGTTTCAAAAAACGATGTCCACAGCCGAGTTTCACTACCTCGCCGGGCGATATGTGCACGAACGTGAGCGCAAGCTGGGCCTGAAAGACAAATCACTGTTGGGTGCTGCTTACGAGTATGCAGTACCCATTTACACTTCGTCGCCCGGCGATTCCTCTATCGGAATGAACGTCGCAGCAAAAGCTCTTCAGGGCAACAAGTTAGCCTTTGATCCATCGTTGGATGTAAATGAAACAGCAGCGATAGTGTTAGCGGCAAAGCGGGGTGCGAGCAATGTGAAAACTCGCAGCGGCAAGAAGAGCCGTGGCAAAAAGGCGGCGGGGCTTTCCGCCTGCTTGATTCTTGGCGGCGGTTCACCCAAAAATTTTCTGTTGCAGACTGAACCGCAAATCCAGGAGGTGCTGGGAATAGATGAACGCGGGCACGACTATTTTCTACAAGTGACCGATGCGCGACCCGACACTGGCGGGCTATCTGGTGCAACACCGGGCGAGGCGGTGTCTTGGGGTAAGGTCGATCCCGATCGTTTACCCGATGCGGTTGTTTGTTATGTCGATTCCACAGTGGCGCTTCCAATCATTACAGCTTATGCTTTGGCGAAGCATGCAGCGCGGGAGCCGAAGCGTCTTTACGATCGTCGCGGCCAGTTTATGGATCTGCTGCGCGCTGAATACAAAAAGTCGAAGAGGCGTTGATACTTAAACTCGATTGGCACATATCGAAGAGAGAAGCAACCCGGGGTCCCGAGCCGGGCAGCCCGGCTGGGGTGGTCCAATTCTAGAATTGTCACCGAAGGGTAACTGACCGAACATGGGGCTAATACCATCTCCTGCGCGCAAGGCACTGAAGTATGACTGCGATAAATGCGTTGCCTACTGCTGCTCGATTTACGATCGCGTGCAGGTTACGCCGCGCGATATCCGACGGCTGGCTGCGCACTTCGGTTTGCTACCTGAGGTGGCGAGCCAGCGCTTTACCAAGTTATTTGGAAAAGAACGAATTCTCAGGCGCAAAGCGGATCGATTGTTTGGACAGGCGTGCATGTTTCTAAATCAGGAAACGCGGAAATGCACCATCTACAACGCTCGGCCATCTGTCTGTCGCGAGTTTCCTACCACTTCGCGTTGTGCCTACTACGACCTGATCGAATTTGAGCGCGAGCAACAAGACGACCCGGATGTGATTCCGCTCGTAAAGATTACTTTTAGGAACGGGAAAGAAAAGTGACAGAGCAGTGACGGAGCAGTAGGACAGACATTCTTGTCAGTCTCTTCGTGCAGGTGCTGACAGGCAGGAATGCCTGTCCTACATTTATGCAGGAATTATTAGAAAAGATGGTGGGCAGGAAGATAGATGTCTATTGCGGCGGAGCATCCAGTCTGCGTGGCGAAGTTATTAAGGTTGAAGGCGGGGTGCTGCATCTCAAGGATAACGACCAGAAGCTGGTTTTTGTAGCCGTTGCCAAGATCACTGTCGTTTGGGACGCCCGTGACGATGATCATCGTGCGGGCTTCGTACCTTTTTCGGGCGAGAAGTAAACAGGAATCAGCGACAAACGTAAAACGCCGGCACTCACTCGAGTGCCGGCGTTTTCGTGTAGTTACACTAGATGCTTTGACTAATCAGTAGTCGTTTGCTGGGCGGGCTTGGGAACCTTACGAAAACCGTCGATGCGCGACAGCCAATATTCGTTGAAAGGCGAGTAGACCACTCCATGATGGCGGGAAGCGTGATAGAAACCATTTTGGTCAGCCACGATGCCTACGTGCGCCAGGTTGCTGAAGAAAACCAGGGTGCCAAACTTATATTGTTCTTCGGGAGCAGGAGCGCTGAAACGAGCCCAAAGGGTTCGCGCGCTGCCGCGCTCGAAATCGATTCCTACCGAGTGGAAAGTGCTCCAAACAAACCCCGAACAATCGAAAG
>DIYZ01000116.1:0-4075 GCA_002427845.1 Chloracidobacterium sp. UBA6041
AAGGTGTTCCAGACGAACATCAAAGCCGTTGAGGACACCAGGAGGGTGCTCGACCCGGAGATGATAGAGGTGGCAGCGAAGGCATTGGCGGGGGCCAGAAAAATTGATATCTACGGCGTCGGCTACTCTTCATTCACCGCGCTTGATGCCAAATTGAAGTTAGTTAGGTTAGGTCTGATTGCTGATGCCTACGGTGATGCGCATCTGCAGGCGATGGCAGCCGCCTCGCTCGCAAAGGGAGATGTCGCCATCGGTATCTCGCATTCCGGCAGCACTAAAGATGTGGTTGACGCGCTAACGGCAGCGCGCAAATGCGGTGCGATCACCATCTCGATGACGAATTTCAGCCCTTCGCCGATCACAAGAGTCTCCGATGTCGTGCTGCTTACCGCATCGCCGGAGTCGCCGCTCGGCGGTGAAGTGCTCACTTCTCGTATTGCCCAGCTCTGCGTGATAGACGTGCTCTCCGTAGCGCTCGCTGTAGCCCTCGGGGAAAGTTGTCTGGAGTTAATCAAGAAGACATCAGAAGCGGTCAAGAAAAAACGTTACTAGATACCGCATCAGTCACGGCTGGGTGGTGCGCCATGTTTCTTTGCTCGAACGGGCAGAACAAGCAAGCTCTCAGCCTAAGCGTAGGTTAGGCAGCACCGGGATTCTCATGGCTTTAGTTTTGATCCGCTTATGAGAGTCGTTCCCAAAATTTCGCGCAAGGAATTCAAAACCCCTTTCAGGAGATTGCCATGAACATAAAGAGAAGTCTGAAAGTTAGCTTCCTCGGTATTTCGCTCCTTCTGTTCTCGCCAGCCTTGCTGTTCGGGCAATCAGAGAAGGGCGCAATCATCGGCACCGTTACTGACACCAACGGTGCCATTGTTCCCGGAGCCACCGTGACTGTTACCAACCTGGCGACTAATACTAGTCAGACCTATAAGACTAATAGCGACGGAATTTACACAGCCCCGTTCCTCAACCCCACCACATATAAAGTCTCAGCGACGGCCCCCAGTTTTGGCACTGTCGTTAACGACAATGTGGTCGTCAGCGTGGGTTCAAGGGTTCGGCTGGACCTCCAGTTGCCATCTGGACAGGTCAAAGAGAATGTGGTTGTGATGGATACTGCGTCTCTCGTGCAGACTGACTCTGCCAGCATTGGTCAAACCATTGACAACAAAACCATCACTGAACTGCCTTCGGCCAGCCGGAACATCTACAGCTTTCTGCTGCTGAATTCGAATGTGACTCAGCCTGCCGGAGGCAATGGTCCTGCGTTCCGCTTAGAAACCGGCGGGTCATTTGCCATCGCCGGGACGCGTCCCTCTTCGGTCACTTTTAAGATCGACGGTCTGTCTAATACCGATCCGGCGTTTGGCACCCCAACGATTACGCCTTCGCTTGATGCTGTGCAGGAAGTGCAGTTTGCCAGTAATACCTACTCGGCTGAATTCGAAGGTATCGGACAGGTGAACATCGCGACGAAGAGCGGTACTGCCGGCTTTCACGGTTCGGCATTTGATTTCGGGCAGAACGACTTCTTTCAGCCGCGCGACCCGCGTGCGCCAAAAGACAAGACAGGCAAGCCTGGTAAGAATAGACTGAGATTCAATCAGTTTGGTGCGTCGATTGGCGGGCCGATCTGGCTGCCACGTTTTGGCGAAGGCGGGCCGGTATTTTTCAACAAGGATCGCACCTTCTTTTTCTTCAGTTATGAAGGCTTGAGGGCCAACTCAAAGACGTTGGGGTTCGCCCGCGTGCCGACTGCGGCGCAACGTACCGGTGATTTCTCGGCAAATCTTGGCGCATGTGCGACGACATCAGGAGGCGTCACTGTTCCCTTGCTAAACCCAAACGGCACGCCGTCAGGCAATTGCGTAAGAGTCGGGCAGATCTTCGATCCCCTCACAACAATACCGAATCCAGCATTCAACGCCAGTCAGGCCGTCTCGGTGCTTAACCCGCAGTTCATTCGCCAGCCATTTCCTAATAACCAGATACTCACAACCCGTCTGGATCCGCTGGCGCTGGGCCTAATTAATTTTCAGCTGCCCCAGGAGAATCTGCCGGGCCAGTTGAACAACTTTATTGGGCCGGCCGGAGCGGTTCGAGATTACAACCAGTACGCCATACGGATTGACCACAAGATCTCTGACAGAAACAGTATTTTTGGACGGTTCGCGATACAGAATAATCTCAGCTTTAGCCAGCCTGTGATTAACCTGCAAAGCAAAAATGTACAGGGCAAAGGGCGAGTCTTCAGCGCTACCTGGACTCATATTTTTTCTCCTACTCTCGTTAATGAATTTCGTATAGGCTACATACGGGGAATTTACGGAGACAGCATAGATGAGTTTGATCCGGCGTCTCTTGGCTTCGCCAACGTCGGACTGAAAACTCTGCCCCGCATTTTTCTAAGCCCTGAGAACGTGAATTATGGAGGATTCTCTGCCTCAGTCTTAAACGAAATCCAAAACACCTACCAACTTGCCGACAACGTCTCTCTGAGTCGTGGCAGTCATGCGTTCAAGTTTGGATTCAAAGGAGACCATAATCGTTTCCGCAATGGTGAGTTTGGTGGATCAAACGGAACTGGAACCTTCAGCGGTATCTATACCGTCGCTTATAACGGGCTCACCGCCAATAATTCCAATGCGCTGGCGGATTTTCTACTCGGCCGCGCGCAAACCTCTGCCCTGAGCATTCCTGTGCCGGCATACTTGCGGAATACTCCCTGGGCCGTCTATGTCCAGGATGACTGGAAATTTCGTCCGCGCGTCACTCTGAACATCGGCCTTCGCTATGAATTGCATCAGCCCTACCATGAACTAGGGAAAGGTGGTTACACAATCGATCCGGCAAACGGAGGGAGTCTTCTTGTAGCCGACCCGGAAGTAGCGAGGCTTGCTAACGATCCGCGCGTCGTTTGTTGTACCGACCCTGGAGTGACTCCGACAGATAAGACCGACTTCGCACCGCGCGTCGGCATAGCGTTTCAGCCGTTCAAGGACTCCCGGACCGTGATCCGCGCGGGCTACGGAATATTCTATGCGGACATGACGCAGTTCCCGGTATGGTCGTCGTATACCCACTTGATCCGGCCCAACTTTAATCCGCCGGTAGGGGATTACCGGACCCTGGGCGCTCCGCTCAGTAATCTCTTTCCGACCAGTTCCTTTGTGCCGGGAGGTTTTGGGCTGATCTCATTCCCCTCCGGCGTTCCCCCCGCAATCCTGGGCAACAAACCGATCATCGATGCCGGTGGCGCGCTCGGAACCAGGGGAGCTGGATCACAGCACACCCCGTATTCCCAGGAGTGGAGCGCAGGCGTGCAGCGCGAGTTAAGACGCAACATGGTTTTGGAAATAAACTATGTCGGAGGCAATGGCAAAAATCTTCCCACACAATGGATTATTAACCAGCCGACGGCCAGTCCGGTGCCCATTGATTTCACCAGTACCGATCCGGCCGCCAACCCCTATTTGCGCCGGCCCTTGAGTAACTTCAGTCTGGGGTCGTTTGTCATCGCCAACATTCTTCAATCGCGCTACAACGGCGTATCGGTCAAAGTCGATAAGCGATTCTCAAATGGCTATAGCTTCCTCTCTACTTATACTTACTCGAAGAGCATCGATAATGGCAGCGAATTATTTGCCATTGGAAACACCTTCAACATCATTTCAGACAATCGGAATATTAACCGTGATAGAGGCGACTCGACTTTTGATCTGCCGCACCGCCTGGTGACCAGCGGCATCTTTGAGTTTCCCTTCGGAAAGGGTAAGCGGTTTCTGAACCGCGGCGGTCTGGTTGATAAGCTGATTGGTGGGTGGCGGCTTTCCGGAGTTTTCACCCTGCAATCCGGCTTCCCCTTCACCCCGCTAATTCGTAATCGATTTGCGCACACCGGCTATGCGTTGGCTACCGAGCGGGGTGATCTCGTCGGTGCGCCCTACCTGACCGGGGCTGAGTGGGATGCGGCCGTCAAGGCTTGGAAGGACAATGGTGCGCGGCTATTCTTCGTCAGACCGGGAGCCATTGACATCAACTATGCCCAAGGCACTTTTGGGAACATCCCGCGAAA
>DIYZ01000116.1:4319-10143 GCA_002427845.1 Chloracidobacterium sp. UBA6041
AGTGCGCTTTGGCGAAAACACCAGATTCGAGCTACGCGTAGACATGTTCGAGGTTACCCGAGAGGTGTTGCATAGTCCCAACATCGCAAGCAGTGTGTCAGCAAACAACCTTCTAACTAATCCGGTGGTTGGCAGTATTCCGCCACGCAGCGCATTCTTCGTCCCATACACGCTTCAGCTTGGAGGAAAGTTTATTTTCTGAGGGCTCTGGGCCGACTTCAATAATAGGTTCTCACGTAAGATCCGCGGGTGAACGACGATACAGTAAACGCCGGCTCACATGTTCAAGGGTCAGTAATTTCTGATGACAGTCTGAGGGTCGGGGAAGTTGGAATAGTGAAACAAGGGAGAGAGTCAGTGTTGAAAGCAGGCTTTGCCAGGGTTTGCATCTCACCCCCTCTTGGCGCGCCACTCGCTGGTTTTGCCGCGCGCCTCGGCGTCTCTGAAGGGATTCACGACGACCTGTTCGCCCGCGCCCTAGTACTGGCGAATGAGGCCAGTGCCGTGGCGCTCATAAGCCTCGACGTGCTCGCGCTCCCGGACGAGTTCGTGAAATGCGTGCGGAAATCAATCCACGCCAGCACCGGAATCCACCCAGACTCGGTCATGATCGCGTCAACTCACACACACGCCGGGCCTGTGACGATCACAACCTTTTTCAATCCCGAGGAGAGCGTTAACACCACCTACATGGACTCGCTCTCACTGGCCATTGACGAAGCGGTCACGACTGCGTGGAGGAAAAGGTTCCCAGCACGAATCGGTGTGGGCGCCGGGCGCGTCGAAGGCATCGGTGTTAATCGCCGCAGCCCCGACCAGCGCCCCGTGGATGAAGAGATCGGGATCATCAAGGTTGAGGATGAAGGAGGGCGCGTGCGCGCCGTCTTCGTCAACTATGCGTGTCACCCAACGGTGCTCGGCTCAAACAATCTGCTCGTCACGGGCGACTTCCCGAACTTCGCCATCGAGCGGATCGAAGAGAGCATCGGTCCAGACAGCTTTGCGATGTTCGTCAACGGCACGCAGGGCAACATCAGCATGGGGCATTCATCGGAGTTGAGCGCCATCGGCGTCATTACGCCGGGTCGCACCTTTGAGCACGCCGCCGAACTCGGCCACCTGCTCGCGGATGCGACTCTCGCCGCGTTGCCGGACATTGCCACGGACGACGCTCCAACACTCGGCGCGCTCAGCATGCGCGTCAACCTGCCGCTCAAAAATTATCCACCGCTCGAAGAGACAGACAAAATTTTACGAGAGGCCGACGAGCAGTTGGCGAACCTCAGCGGAAACGGAGCGCCTCCAGATCAACTGATGCGCGCGAAAACGAACCGGCTTTACGCTTCCATCACAAACTTCTATGCGCGCGAAGCGCTGGCTCTGCCCAACGGCCACCTGCCGATAGAACTGCAAGGCTTGCGTATCGGCGAAACGGCTTTCGTTGCCGTCCCGGCGGAAGTCTTTGTGGAAATCGGATTGAGGTTAAAGGGCCTGGCGGCGCACAAAACATTTGTTGTGGGCCTCGCCAACGGCTACATCGGCTACCTGCCGACGCGCGAAGCCTATGAGGCCGGCGGCTATGAAGTCGTCTCGGCCAAATGCGCGGCTGAAGCGGAGGAGACGTTAATCAAGAACGCGCTTGAGCTTGAGGAGCAACTCTTCGCCGACCGCGCAGAATTGGTCGGTTAAATTAACGTCCACATCGACAGCTGGCGCAGGCAGCGAACGAATGGGAAGTGAATGACGGATAAAGTACGGATCGGAGTCATCGGACTGGGCATCATGGGCGAACAGTACGCGCGCATCTACAACGCGCACCCGCTCGCTACTGTGACAGCCGTGTGTAACCGCAGCCGCAAACGCCTCGATGAAGTCGGCGACAAGTACGGCAGCGCAACGCGTTATACGGACTACGCGGAGATGCTCAACGATGCGCCTCTCGATGCCGTCTGTGTCGCCACGCCCGACTTCGCTCATTTCGGGCCTGTCAAAGCTGCGCTTCTGGCAGGCAAGCATGTGCTTTGCGAAAAGCCTTTCACGACCGTGTTGAGCGAAGCCGATGAGTTGCTTGCTTTGAGCCGTCAGCATCCTGAACTAAGATTGCAAGTCGCGTTCAATCACCGCTGGCTCTCTTCTTACCATCACGGTTTCACAACAATCAGGCAGGGCGCAATCGGTCGTCCCGTCGCTGGATATGCGCGGAAGAACGATACGATTTACGTTTCGACCGAAATGATTAACTGGGCCAGTCAATCGACACCAATTCATTTTCTCGGCGCGCACGACATAGACCTGATGCGTTGGTTTTTCGGGAGCGAGCCGATTGAGGTTCATGCCTACGGCGCAAAAGGCGTGCTCCTCGAGCGCGGGATAGATACTTACGATCTGATTCAAGCGCAGGTCAAATTTGAGAGTGGGGCTTTTGCGACGTTTGAATCTGCCTGGATTTATCCGAATACTTTTCCGACGATTGTTGATTCGTTCGTCGAAGTTGTTGGCAGCCAGGGCCACTTACACTTTGACCGCAAGCGCGAGTCTATTGAGATGAGCACGCCGCAGCAGTTCACCTATCCGAAAACATTCCTCAACCATGAAATCTTCGGAAAACTGCGCGGTGCCTTCGTAGAATGCCTCTCGGACTTCGTTGATTCGATCATCAACAACACCGAACCCAAAGTGACGGCATTTGATGGCCGGCAGGTGACAGCGGTGCTCGATGCTGTTACGCGCTCGCTGGAATCGGGCCGGACCGAAGCGGTCACGCAGTCCGCAATGCAGCAGAGGATTTGAGCGGGCTTTTGCTTGAAGTCGTCAGCAGTTCAAATGTTTGAGTAAGACGCACCTTCATTAATTTTTCAATCTGTGTCCTTTTGTAGCGCGAATGTGCTCGCAGCGCCGCGCGACGAACTGCTTAAGGGAAGTATGCCAACTGGGCTCCACACTGCCGATCACATCGTTATCGTCGGCTATTTCGTGTTGCTGACCTTAATCGGCTTCTATTTCTGGAAGCGGATGCGCCACGTCCGCGACTTCTTCACCGGTGGCAACGCCATTCCCTGGTGGCTTGCCGGCGTATCGTTTTATCTGACCGGCTTTAGCGCATTCTCCTTCGTCGCTTACTCAGAGATGGCCTATCGTTACGGCTTCGTCGCCGTGACGCTAGCGTGGAGCGCGGCAGTCGCGATGGCCGTCGGCACTCTCTTCATGGCTTCCCGCTGGCGGCGCGCGCGCATTATCAGTCCTGTTGAATTCCTCGAAGCGCGCTACAACAAACAGATCAGGCAGGTTCTAGCATGGGCCGGCATCCCGCTCCGGGTCGTGGATGATGGACTGAAGATTTATGCGACGGGCGTATTCGTCTCCGTTGGGATGGGCTACGACCTAAAAATCAGCATCATCGTGAGCGGCGCCGTGATGCTTCTTTACACCTTCATGGGTGGATTGTGGGCGGTTGTCGTGACTGACTACATTCAATTCATCATTCTTACTCTCGGCGTGGTGGTTCTTTTCCCTCTGGTCTTCGCGCAGGTTGGCAGCTTTCAAGCGCTCGCCCAAGGCGCTCAAGCCGGATTTTTGTCACCTATAGGCGCGCCGTTCTCTCCGCTATACGTGATCGCTTTTTATTTGTTGATTATTCTGAGTTACAACGGTAACTGGGCGTTCGCGCAAAAGTTTTACAGCGTGCGTGACGAACGTGCTGCGCGCAAGGCCGGGATGCTGGCGGTGGGACTTAAAATTCTCGGCCCACCGCTCTTTATCCTGCCTGCGATGGCAGCGCGTAGCCTCATGCCGGAACTAATGCAGCCGCCGAATTCGCCGCAGTATACGTATGCAGCTCTCTCGCTGCGGTTTCTTCCGGCAGGCCTGATGGGCTTGATGATTGCCGCGATGTTCTCCGCCACGATGTCCACCTTGAGTGGAGACTACAACGTGATCGCGAGCGTCATCACTGAAGACATCTATCGCCGTCTTTTTGACAAAGAGGCGAGCCAAAAACGACTTGTGATCGTCGGCCGCATTGCCACTCTGGTTATTGGTGCGATCACGATCACCATCGGAGTCACGTTGATCGCCTCGGCTCGTAAGGGTTTGTTTGAAGTGATGGTTACGGTTTTCGGAATCTTTATCGGGCCGATGCTCATTCCGATGCTGCTCGGTTTGCTGAGCCGCCGTGTCACATGGCGCGCTGCTGCAGTGGGCATCGCGGCAGGACTCATCTCCGGGCTTTCGTTCTACTTCTATAAAACTTTCGTGCTGGCAAAACAACCAGGTATCGATCCTAATTGGTTGCGTTACGATTACGAAGCAATCAGCATTCTTACTAATTTCGCGATTACGCTGCTAGCGACTTTCCTGGTGACGGCTCTGGGAAAGGTGTCGGCGAAGGAACGCGCAAAGATCGACGAGTTCTTTGCGCGACTAACAACGCCGATTGACGTAAGCAAAACGCACGCGCGAGTCACGGGTGAGGTCTTCTCTCCGTTCTACATCATCGGATGGGTGACGGGCGGCACGGGACTGCTTCTTCTAATCGCGAGCGCGGTACAGCCCACAGGCATCGGGCAATATATTAACCTCGCCGCGGGCATCTTTATTTGTCTCCTCGGTTACGGTTTTTACCATCTGCACCGCCGCGTGATGCATAAGGAGGCCGGGTTGGCACGCGAAGCTGCGAGGCTCGCAACACTCGCTTCTCATGAAGCTGAAGCAAGGGTTCTGGAATAAGTAGACACATGCGGGCGAGCGTCAAGGCGCTGAAACGGGATGAAAGTTGCAGTTTTCAAACATAAAGAAGAGCGGCGCATCGGCTTTGCGCCGAAGGGTTCAATCAACGCGTTCGTAGATTCCGTTGCTGCGTCTGACCTTCTCAAACAATGTAATTACGACGCTTCGCGCGACATGTTGTCGCTGATTCAGTCGTGGCCCAATAATCAGCACGCGCAACTTGAGAAAGCTATTACCAGAATCGCGAACGATCCTTCACTGGCGGAAATGCAGCTGGATGTTGCAAATCTCAAACTCGAAGCACCGCTCGCGCGTCCGGGCAAAATCATCTGCCTCGCCGGTAATTATCGGGAGCACATCGTCGAAAGTGGCTACGCCGCTCCCCAACAATCCGACATCATTACGCAGCAACTATTTCTCAAGCCCGCGAGCGCAATTATCGGCGATGGCGACGGAATTGTGATCGGAAGTAATAACGTAACAGTGGGCTGGGAAACGGAATTGGCGGCTGTCATCGGCAAGCGCGGGAGAAACATTGAAGCCGCGAGCGCCTACGACCACGTTTTCGGTTACACGATACTTAACGACCTTTCCGAAAGACGTTTGAACTCCCGGATCGAGAACCGGACCAAGCGTGAAATGGACGGCTTCTTCGATTGGCTGGCCGGTAAATGGTTCGATGGCTTCGCGCCTTGTGGCCCCTGGATCGTAACCGCGGATGAGATTAGCGATCCCCACAATCTGGAGATCAAGCTTACTGTTAACGGGCAACTCCGCCAGCAGGGAAACACACGCGACATGATCTTCTCGATTCCAGAACAGATTGCCTACATCTCTTCGATCATGACGCTCGAACCCGGCGACATCATCTCGACGGGCACGCCTGTCGGCGCAGGCGTGGGCGGTGATGCCTCTTTGCGCGACGGGGACGAGTTGGTCTGCGAGATTGAGAAGATCGGGACGCTCAAGAATAGAGTGAGGTGCGCGGATTGAGAACGCTGGATTGGATAGTAGTCGGCCTTTACTTTCTATTCATGCTCGTCGTCGGCCTTTACTTCATGCGCCGGGCGAGCCGTAGCATGGCCGACTACTTCGTGTC
>DIYZ01000287.1 GCA_002427845.1 Chloracidobacterium sp. UBA6041
AGATGTGTATAAGAGACAGGCCTCGATGCGCGCGTCAGCGCAGAATTTCGCCGCGGCTATAGCAAGAATTCCCGTTCCCGTTCCGACATCGAGAAAACTGCCACCGGCAAAATATTTTTCGATAGCCAGGAGGCACAAACGCGTGGTCTCATGCGTGCCCGTGCCAAAGGCCATGCCCGGTTCAATGCGAATCACAATCCGATCATCCTCTTCGGGAAGCTCGGCCCATGGTGGCGCGATAATAAAACGGTCACCCACTTCAACCGGGCGCCAGCTTTTCTTCCATTCGCCCAGCCAATCCTCGTCAGCAACCTCGCGGACCTTCATCTCGCGCACGGACGACGACGGTAGATTATAAAGTCGCAACGCATCGGCTAATTGCGCACGCACCGATTCGCGGTTTGGAGTGTGATCAAAATAAGCGGAGACTAGCAGCAACCGGTCCGGCGCATCGTTGGTTTCAGTTCCCAATGCCCCGGCTTCCATCAGCGCATATTCGACCGCCTCGCGCGCTGCTGCCTCAGCCGCGACATCGAGCGCATACCACAAACGTCCTGCCACACTCACGGGCTGAGCCACTCTTTTTCCTTTGGGCTTCTGAAACTCTTCAACGAGGAATATCCAATCCATCGTGTCTTTGCCTTTTAACCGTTTTACTGGCTAATGCCCAACTCGTCGAGCAATTGTTCCTTGTCGCGCCAGTCCTTTTCAACTTTTACGAACAGCTCGAGATGGCAGCGGTGACCTAGTAAGTGTTCAATGTCTTCTCTGGCGCGCGTGCCGATCTCTTTTAGATTGGCGGCGCCTTTTCCGATTACGATCTTTTTCTGCGAAGGTCGTTCGACAAAAATGGCGCAATGGATGCGCGTGAAATCCCCCCGCAGCTCTTCCCATTTTTCAGTTACGACCGCCGTGACGTAGGGAATCTCGTCCCCGGTTGCCTGCAGAAGTTTCTCGCGGATGATCTCAGAAACAAGCGTGCGCACTGACTGGTCGGTAAAGTCGTCTTCGTCAAAGAGCGGTTCACCTTCCGGCAGGTGTTTGATGATCTCTGCGGGCAGGTCTTCGATCGCGTTTCCGCGCAGCGCCGACATGGGAATAATCTCGCGCCAATCATACTCCAGGCGATACCACTCGATCAGTGGCAGCAGCGCGGCTTTATCCTTAAGTTTGTCTATCTTGTTTAGCAGAAGAAGCGCGGGCTTTTGCGATCGTTGGACCAACTCGAGGACAAACTTATCGCCGTTACCGGTCGAAACAGACGCATCACGGATCAGGCAAACGAGATCCACTCCCATCAGCGCATCCTGCACCGTAGCCATCATGCGCCGGTTCATTTCATAGCCGGGCTTGTGCACGCCGGGAGTGTCAACTAAAACGATTTGACCCTCGGGTTTTGTTATTACACCTTGAATCTTGAAGCGCGTAGTCTGTGGTTTGTCGGAAACCGCGGCAATCTTTTGCCCAACCAGACAATTCAATAGCGTCGACTTACCGGCATTCGGCCGGCCCACGAGGGCTACATATCCGCTGCGGTAACCAACCATGTCAGTGGGTTCGGCCAAGTTGCTTACTTACCTTTTTCTGCGAAGAGTTGCACGAGATTGATCAGAGTTTCTGTAGTTTTCTCCAACCCGCGACGCGAGTTAAATTCCAATTTGCCGTGAAAGTTTTGGCCGCCGGTGAAGAGGTTTGGTGTTGGCAAACCTTCGAAGGTCAACTGCGATCCATCGGTGCCGCCGCGAATCGGTTTGATGTAAGCGTTGACACCCGCGCGGCGCGCCGCTTCGATTGCGTTGTCGGTCAACTCCGGATAGTTCTTCAATACCTCTTTCATGTTCTTGTAGTTTTCTTTGACCTCAATCGCAATCTTCACTTCCGGAAATTTCGCCTGTGTTTGCGCTACCATATCTCGCAACACCTTCTCCTTGGCATCGAGTCCACTCATGTCAAAGTCGCGCAGCAGAATCTTCACGCTTGACTGCTCAACGTCTATCGTCCCCGCATAAGGATGCACAAAGCCGACACGGCCTTCGGTAGTTTCAGGCAGCATGTCGTGGGGGAAGCGCGAGAGATAGTCGCCCAGAGCATACATAGCATTGACCATAATGCCTTTGGCCGTACCGGGATGCGTGCTCTTGCCTTTGAAGGTCACTGTGGCCGTGCGCGCGCTCCAGGTTTCGTTGCTGATCTCGCCGAGCGTTTCACCATCCACCGTATAGGCGAACTTTGCGCCAAAACCTTTCACGTCAAACTTCTCAACGCCGGTCCCAATCTCTTCGTCAGGCGTGAACGCAATGGCGAGCGTGCCATGTTTGATCGATGGATTTTGCATCAGCGTGTCGATCATCGTCATGATCTCGGCGATGCCCGACTTGTCGTCGGAACCAAGCAGCGTTGTACCGTCCGCAGTGATGATGTCGTCGCCAATCAACTCCTTGAGTGTTGGGTTCTTTTCGACAGTGATCACTTGCGTCGGATCCTTCGGCAACACAATGTCGCCGCCCCGGTAGTTTTTGTGAACGATCACATTTACGTTTTCACCCGAAACGGCAGGCGACGTATCCATGTGGGAGATGAATCCGACTACCGGCGCCTTTGAATTGTCCTGGAGATTACCGGGTACGGTTGCGTAAACGATTCCAAACTCACTGACACGGACGTTTTGGGCGCCGAGTTCCTGCAACTCTTTCGCAAGCAGGTTAGCGAGGTTCAATTGTTTTGGGGTACTGGGAGTGGTTGTCTGATCTTCGGCCGATTGGGTGTCGATTTTCGCATAGCGCATGAAGCGCTCGAGGGCAGTTTCCCTTGGCGGCTTTGCGCTTTGCGCTTGTACGGAAGCGGCGATAGCTATAGCCAGTATGAAGACAAAGATAGATTTCATTACTTAACTCCTGAAAAAATTGTGCACGGGGAAAAGTATTGAGAGAGATTAACCAAGGATGCGCACAAAGCAAAGCGCGCTGCTTCTGACCGTTAAGAGACTAGAGAACTTAACCGCAAAGAACGCAAAGTTCGCGCAAAGGTCCGCAAAGGGCTTCTTCGCGAACCTTTGCGGCAGTTCTTAGCGTTCTTTGCTGTTGACCGTATTTGCTCCATATGACCTTCAACCGGCGGGAGGGCGGGCTAACAGAAAGCGATCATTCTTCAGGGTTCAGGAATTCCGGCGAGATGACGATTTCTTCGGGTGGGACAATAACAACCTTGCCGTCTTTCCAAATAGCGATTGGATTTCCCAGGCGTTTGTGCACAGAAAGTGTTTGTTGCACCGCAACTTGCAGAATGCGCTCTATAACTTCCGCCTGTTCCGCGAAGTTAATTTTCGAGAACGTGACCGGCTCTTTCATTGTCTATTCCCCACCACAGTTTGCCATAACTCTGGCCGAACCACTCTGGAAGTCCGCTTTTTTTCGCCGCTCGCAATTAACAGAGGCGAGCCAGTGCCAGAATTGTCATAGATAACCCACGTATCGGCAAGCGGAATATAGAACTGCGATAAGTTATCAAGGCCCCTACTGTAGCGCCTGCGAATTATGTCTTCGTTCACCGAGTGACCCCCGTTGCGAACCCGTTCCGCTACTCTTTGAATTGCCAGCTCGGCAGTATTTAACCAAAGAAACAGCAAGTGAAATTCATAGCCTTCCTGAGCCAGAAAGTTAATCCAGGGTGCATAAGATCGCGTTGCCAGTGTGCTTTCAAATGCGAAGCTCTGCTTATTGGCGGCTAGCTCGCGCAGTCTTGTTAGCATGACCCGGCCGGCGTCCAAGGCTACAGCCTCAGCGTTGAAGGCCGATAGTCCTGCGGAGATCGTATCTGCGTTTACGAATTCGAGCAGGCCGAACGTATCCCGAAGGAGAACTGGAGCTAGTGTTGACTTCCCAGCACCGTTCGGACCGGCTACGATCACAACCTGAAGATCTTTTTGGCTCATGTGTGGCCTAATCGTAGCGATTGATCTCATCGAGCGCTGCCTGCAGTTCATCGCGTTTTGCCTCGAGCGCGTCTTCGTTCGCAGCAGCCGGAACGTAGATTGGGGGCGCGATGTCAACGCGCGCGCGCGAAAATGGCAGCGGCACCTGAAATCCGTCCCAGCTTCGTTTCGCTTCCCAGAAATGTCGCGCCGTAATCGTAAATGGCAGGATCGGGTGCCCGGTCTTTTTTGCCAACAATACAGCCCCCATCTTGGCAACGTAGCGCGGACCTTTTGGACCATCGATCGTAAACGCTGTGGGGCATCCCGCGCGCATCAGTCTGACCATCTCCACAATTGCGCCGACGCCTCCGCGCGTGCTTGAACCGCGCGCCGCACCGTAACCGAATCGTTGCATGAATCGCGCAATATACTCGCCGTCAAAACTCTGCGACGTCATCGCGACGATGCGACGTTTCCGCCAGAAGTAAGTGGCCAGAAAAACGCGGTTGTGCCAGAGGGTATAGATTGGAACGCGGCCATCGCGCGAAGCTTCTTCCCAGTTTTCCCAGCCTTCCACTTGCCAGCGAATAGTGCGCCCGATCAATTT
>DIYZ01000282.1:0-20177 GCA_002427845.1 Chloracidobacterium sp. UBA6041
TGGGACAGTACTGATGAGTGATGTGTGATGAGTAATGAGCGATGACTGATCAGAACTCAATACTCATCACTCATCACTATTCCTATGCGACTCTTCCACGGAACCGACAACGCTGAAATCCAACGACCGACGGTGCTAACCCTCGGTGTGTTTGACGGTCTACACCTTGGGCATCAGCTGATCATGCGTACGGTGGCGGATAGAGCGCGTGAGATCGGCGCGGTCCCGACAGTGATCACTTTCGATCCGCATCCGCGCGCTGTGCTGCATCCGGAATCGGCGCCGCCCCTGCTGCAAACGCTGGATCAAAAAGTGGAAGGGTTTGGCGTGCTTGGCATTGAACAAACGATCGTCATTCGTTTCACGAAGGAGTTTTCAAGGATTCCAGCCGAGAATTTCCTGCGCGATGTGGTAAAGGATCGGCTCCAGGCAAAAGAAGTTTATCTTGGCCGCGGCTTCGCTTTTGGTCGTGATCGCGAAGGCAATATCGATCTACTGCGGCGCGTCAGCAGCGAGTTGGGTTTCTTCGCCGACGAGGTTCCCGAGGTGCGATTGCGCAACCACCGAGTTAGCTCCAGCAGGGTGCGTGGCTTGCTGGTGGAGGGCAAAGTGAATCTCGCGCGGCGCCTGCTTGGCCGGCCCTACGGTGTTGAAGGTCCCGTTGAAAGGGGCGCAAAACGCGGCCGCAGTCTGGGCTTTCCGACGGCCAACCTACACCCCAGGAACCGCGTCATACCCCGGAATGGCGTCTACGTGACGGGCGCGCTGATCGAGGGCAAATGGCGGCGTAGCGTGACGAATGTGGGCGTGCGACCGACTTTCGGGACGAATATGGAACCTACCGTCGAGACGTTCGTAATGGATTGGGACGGCGATCTTTACGGGGATGTGGTTCGCGTCCGATTTCTTCACCGTTTACGTGCTGAGCAGAAGTTTGGTTCTATTACAGAATTGCAGAAGCAAATCGAGCACGATATCAGTCGTGCGCAGAGTTATTTTGCACGAAGCGGTTCGCAGCACACGCTTTCGCTGGCTTAATTATTCAAAGGCGGGCAACGGATCGCTCGTCCGCCGACTTCGTCTGATAAGTCATTAGTTCCTATGAATATGGATCAAGCACTTGTACCGGTTATGGTTTTAACGTCTGGTGGAAATGGTGGGAAGCCCACGCTAACCGCGTCAACTTCCGTTAGGAACAGCCCCGCCACGGAACCGTTAACCGATGAAATGGTCAACGCGATTCTCGCTGGACGTGGTTTGCGCGGCTGGTTGCGAGCAGCGCGAGTGGCGCGCGTACTCGGATTGTTTACGCTTTATATTTTTCTCGACACCTACGATATCAGGGCAGAGTTTGATCGGCGCATGGCCGCACGTCTTCGTGAAGAGACATTGCTACAGGGTCGGGCGGCGCGCTTGAAAATGCGCTGTCGCAATTTTCTTCGTTTTACTTTCGATAAACTGATTCGGCTGGTGCGGGTCGTAGTCTTTCGCGGCCGTGAGGGTTCCAACAAAAAGGAAGCCCGGCTCCGGAAACAGGCCACGTGGCTGCGTAAGAGTTTGATTGGGCTTGGCCCAACGTTCATCAAGATTGGTCAGGCGCTTGGTACGCGGGCTGATCTCTTGCCGCTGGCGTACGTGAGCGAGTTGTCGACGCTACAGGATCAAGTCCCACCGTTTGCGACTGCCGAAGCTTTTGCGCGGATCGAAGCGGAACTCGGTCGCAGCTTGCAAGAGTGTTTTGCGGAGATCGATAGCGAGCCTGTTGCTTCGGCTTCGCTGGGCCAGGTTTATCGTGCCCGCCTTTCCTCAGGCGCGGAAGTGGCTGTTAAAGTTCAGCGCCCGGGACTCGAACAGATCATTACTTTCGATATCGGAATTCTTTATCGAATAGTTAAGCTCACCAACCGTTTCTTCCCTCGAGCAAATGAAAACGCCGACTGGGAAGGTATGCTGCGCGAGTTTCACACGACCATTTTTGAAGAGATGGACTATGTGAAGGAAGGGCGGAATGCAGATCGTTTTCGCTATAACTTCCGCACCTGGCGCGCGGTTCGCGTTCCAAAGATCTATTGGTCGCACACCAGCCGCAAGGTGCTGACGCTGGAATTCATTCGGGGCACCAAGGTTACCGATCTGGAAGCACTGCGCGCGCGCCGCATCTCCGCTGTTAAAGTCAATCGTTTGCTGGTGCGCACTTATCTAAAACAACTGCTCGAAGACGGTTTCTTTCACGCAGATCCGCATCCGGGAAACCTGCTTGTCATGGATTCCGGTCATCTGGCATTTTTCGATTTCGGGATGGTTGGTCGCATTACTCCCAAACTGCAATCGCAGATGATTGACGCATTCTTCCACGTGGTGGGACGAGACGTGCGGGGACTGGGCCAGGACATCATAAATCTCAACTTCCTCAAATCCGGCGTCGATCCGGAAACAGTGCGTCCGATCATTGAAAGTCTTTTCAAACTCTATCTGAATCTCAAGTTGGGTGAAGTAAAGTTTAAGGAGTTGACCTACGATCTGGCTGAAGTCATCTATGAATATCCCTTCCGTCTGCCCGCAAACTTCACCTACATTATGCGCGCGCTGATGACCCTGGAAGGCATCGGCATTGCGACGGATCCGGAGTTCAGCTTTTTCGAAACTGCGAAGCCTTACGCGAAGGAATTTATGTTGCGGCGCGAAGGCAAGGTCTTTCGCCAGCTCATTTTCGACAAGCTAACCGGCCGGGAAAATGGCAACGGCCATCTCGAGTGGTCGCGAGTTTGGAAGCTGACGAAGATGGCCGCGCAGATGTATTTCGAGGGCTGACGACTGCCGCTAATCGTTAACCCGACATCTAACGCGCAAGTTGAAACTGGGACCGCGGGCGTCCCGCCCGCAATGAGCGCGCAGCGCGAATAGTCCGTTCTTACAAGCAAGTTCTACGCTCCCTGCTGGCCCGCTTCGGGCGGCACGCCAACGCGCCCAGAAAAACCTTCTTATATCGGTAAGTGGCCTCTAAACCTAAGATTCGTTCCTGCTCAAATTCCAGGGACCGTAGTTCCTCCTGCCAACTTTGTATGACTTTCTTCGGCAATGAGTCAGCAAGATGAATCGTGATGAATTGCGGAATCACTATTCCGTCGAAGTGCGGCAGATAACCACGGCTATGGCAGCCGGCCGCGCGAAGTTCGGTTTGATGTGGATCCTTGGCGAGTGTCATCCGGATTAAGAGGACCGGATGATATTACTGCAAGAGCGGATTCCGTAAGCCACGCGCAGCCGGCGCAAGGTTTTGGTTTTAGCAAGAAATCTGGTTCGCGCTTCGCGCTCATGGCGGGCGAGACGCCCGCGGTCCCAGTATTTGCGTCGAATCTACCTGCCGCTTATCGCATTAAAGAATAGCGGATAAGTTGCGACCGACTGGCCGCGGTACTGCGGACGAAAGCCGAAAAGAATTATTCGACCCTTTCCCATAGTGACTTCAACCAGCGCCGCCTTCCCTTTAATGCGATTGCTGCCTAACAACCAACCTGACAGCAGCGGATTCTTGTCGGTTGGGTAGCGGGCAATGACGCGGACATTCGACTCCGGAACACTTACGCGGTCGCTACCGCTCCCGGTTCTGACAACTTCGAACACCGGCGAATCTTCCACCCAGGCAATCGATTCTTTCGGCATGCCCTGAGCGATGGGACTGGTCGCATCAAGCTCAATACGCAGGATTGAGCCCGGTACAAAGAAATCCTTCTCAGGCACATCGGCCACAACGTCTCGCACAGGAAGTCTGAATTGTTCGATAGCAAAATCCGAAGCGCGATTCAGGCAAACCAGCGTACCGCCTTGCTCGACAAACTCGCGCAACGCCTTCACGCCTTCTTGCCCGAGACCGCCGGTGTATTCCGGCGGCATCGTGCCGGAGCGGTAGCCGTTGAGAATATCTTTGGGCGGCTGGTCAGGAATGACGATGGTAT
The DNA here is from genome assembly GCA_002427845.1 of Chloracidobacterium sp. UBA6041. GTDB lineage: Bacteria > Acidobacteriota > Blastocatellia > Pyrinomonadales > Pyrinomonadaceae > PSRF01. The sequence continues at coordinate 3,957 of DIYZ01000282.1, forward strand.
CCAAATTTCTACGAAGCTTCGCGGTGCGTGCTACTGCGTCTTCGAGACGCGAATAGTTAAGACAACTTCTGTTTTCAATTACCCATCGCGTCCATCCCTCATCAATCGAAGGCACGTATGACGCGTAAATGCCCAGGCGGTAATCGCGCTTCGGACATACTCCGGTCCCGCCTCCGCCCCCAATTCGCTGATACCTTAAAGCTCCAGAGAGCCGTTGAACCTTCATTCCCAGCAACATCGCCAGGTCGTGAGCCGTTACGTCGTACGGAGCTTTTGGATTTCCTGCAGAATCGCGAAGGTCGGGATAAATTTGCGGTTCAAGGATAGCTCTGGCAAAAGAGCCGTAAGGTTGATTCAGGTGAATCAATATCCCACCCGGATACCTGACCCCTTTAACAACAAAAGGGCCGACGTACTCTGTCTCCAAACCTGCTTCATCGAGTTTGTTTGAAAGATAAGAGTCAAGCGGGGACAGGTCGAAGAAGCCCGCGCTCGCTGATTCTACGAATTTGCCAGAGGAAAGAACCAGAAGAGCCGACACCTCGGTCTTTTCCCTCGGCCGCACCGCTTCCTTCCCAATCTCGTAAAACCTCTGCAACCACTCTTCACGATTCTCGGAAGCGTGGCGCAACAATAGAAACGCCGCGGTGGTCATGTAGTTGGTAATGTCGCGCAGATGCCATTCGCCGCCGCGCCAAACAGGATGAAAGTTAGCCGACTCTTTTTTCGGATCGTCGCCTTCGCCCTCGCGCAGTTCGTTGAACTTAACAGTGATCGGAGTGGCAATCTTGCATGATGCCGTCTCCGAAAGAATTCGCACGCCGCCGTGATAATGCGAATAGGCACGGGAAGGGGACCAGGCGTCGTAACTCGAGTCGGTCGTGATGCCTTTGAAGCCCTGGGCACGCATCTCACGCGCCATGAAGTTGCCGAGCTCCGTGTAGCCTTCGACGATCTGCCTCGGAACATTCGGTTCTACGGGCTGCGTGTATGGCGGCAAGAACAACCGCGAGCTGTACTCGCCGTGCTGATGAATGTCGTGGACGATCTGCGGGTGCCAGACGTTGTGAATCTGGTCGACAGCGATCTGCGTCTCCACTTGCGTGAAGGCATACCAGTCGCGGTTGTTATCGTGGCCCACATACTTGTTATAAAGCTCCGGCGGGTTTGTGCCTTCGTAAGGCGTACCCAGCGTCTTGTCGTACCAATTCTTAACGATATCCACGCCATCAGGATTCAGGGACGGCACCAGCAAAATGATCGTGTTCTTCAGAATGCTCTGAATCTGAGGTTCGTTTGACGAGGCGAGACGATAAGCAATCAACATGCTCGAAAGATACGAACCTACTTCGGTCGAGTGCATACCACAGGTGATCAAAACAATCGTCTTGCCGCGCGCTATCAATTCCACTGCCCTGCGGTCGCGGGCCCCGGGCGGACCAAGTTTGCGCGGATCTGCCAGTAGTTCCTGAATTTTTCTGTATTCGTCCAGCCGCGCCAGGTTTTCCGGGGCGCTAATTGTCGCCATGACGAAGGGCTTCCCCATTGTCGATTGGCCCAGCGTTTCAAACTTTACGCGGTCGCTGGCCTTTGCCAGGGCAGCGAAATAGGCGAGCACCTGATTCCAGCTTGCGAGTTTGCGATCGTCGCCGGGGTTGAAGCCAAGCACTTCTGCGGGGGAGGGAACTTGCTCGCGAGAAAACGAGAGGGGGCCGGGGTTATACCACCGGGCACTCGTCGCACTGGAGAACAGCGGGAGAACAAGTCCCAGGATTACAACTACGACCAAATTGCGTGTGCGCATAATTCTCGTTCGTGTGGCGAAAGCTTTCGTGGATCCCGCGCAGTGTAAACGAAAAATCTCTGAAGTTTGAAGCACATTTTTTCCGGGCATCTCGGGACAACTTGCGGGGCCCCCCATGCGCGCTCAAATCCCGAGAATCACGCGCTTTATTGGCAAACACAACTTGCCGAAGCGCGGGCAGGCCGTGTAAAGTAGCGCACGAACTAACCCCTAAGTACTCCCTGTTGTAGAAACTAAATCGGAGGTCACTTCAGATGTCGTCTGAAAGCATTCCTGCGAACGAGTACCCGGATAGAATTGGTTTCAAGCCTGATAATCCCTACCTCGAGACATTTCGTCCGTACATTCCCGCTGGAGTGCGGTTGCGGGAACTTACGCTGCTGCCATTGATTATCGGGACACTGCTCGGAATGGTTTTCGGGGCGTCCTCTCTTTACCTCGTTCTCAAAGTCGGTTTGACGGTCAGCGCCTCCATTCCTGTCGCGGTCATCTCGATAACAATCTTTCGATTGTTTTCGAAGTTTGGTTTGCGCGACGCCACTATTCTTGAAAACAACATAGTGCAGACCGCAGGCTCCGCCGGTGAGTCGATCGCTTTCGGCGTTGGTGTAACCATGCCTGCGATCATGATCCTGGGAATGGATCTCGAGTTCACGCGAGTAATGCTCGTCGCGATGCTCGGAGGACTGCTCGGAATCTTAATGATGATTCCGTTGCGGCGAGCTTTGATAGTCGCCCAGCATGGCTACTTGAAGTACCCCGAGGGAACGGCGTGTGCGGAAGTTTTGAAGGCGGGGGCTTCAGACGAATCGCGCCAGGCGGCAGCGGCCGGATCAGCCGAGCACGCGGGCGCAGCGGCTGAGGGCGCGCAAACGGGCGCGAAGACAATCTTTGGTGGATTGGGCGTCGGTTTTCTGTATCAAGTTTTGATGACCGGCTTCAAGGGTTGGAAGGATACGCCCGAAAAAGTTTTTGGCGCTCCTTTCAAGGCCGCTTCGGTCTCCGCTGAAATCTCGCCGGCGCTGTTAGGCGTGGGATACATCATCGGGCCGCGGATAGCGTCCATCATGTGTGCGGGTGGCGTACTGGCGTATCTGGTCCTGATTCCGGCGATTAAGTTCTTCGGTGAAGGCATGACCACCGCACTGCCTCCCGGCACAGTCCCCATTAGCGAGATGAGTCCGTCCCAGATTCGTGGCGCCTACGTGCTCTACATCGGAGCCGGCGCCGTTGCCGCAGGTGGGATCATTAGTCTCTTTCGCTCGCTGCCGACAATCTGGAGCGGCCTCAAGGGCGGTCTGGCTGATCTAAGAGGCGGTCAGGCTGCAACTGCCAACGCGCCGCGAACAGATCAGGACCTATCGATGAAGTTTGTGATCGGCGGCATCATTGCGCTGGTCGGCTTAATCATGGTCTTTCCACAACTCAATCTGCGTTGGAACATCATTGGGGCGATTCTGATTGTGGCGTTTGGATTTTTGTTTGTGACAGTTTCATCGCGGCTGACCGGCGAGATTGGTTCGTCTTCAAATCCGATTTCGGGAATGACGGTCGCCACGTTGTTGCTCACGTGTTTGATATTTCTACTTATCGGCTGGACGGGCCCGTCGTACTACGTGACGGCACTCTCGATAGGCGGCATAGTTTGCATCGCGTCGTCGAATGGCGGAACGACGTCGCAGGATTTGAAGACTGGCTTCCTCATTGGGGCCACTCCGAAGTATCAGCAGATTGCTATTTTGGTTGGAGCGTTTGCTTCAGCGCTGATACTGGGACCGATCCTCCTGGTGCTGAACGACTCCGCGACAGTTTATGTGCCGCGCGTGAGTTTTGAACCGGCTACACAGAGCGTAAGCCTGGATTCGACCAGGGCAACCTCATTACCCGCCTACTCCGATTCAATCAAACCGACGGCGCCGGGCGACTATCGAGTGCTAAAGAATGAGCCGGGCGCTGCGGCAGTTGCGGGTCTCGATCCGGGCGAGTATTTGGTGGACGGCTCCGGTAAGATCGCTTACAAAGTTGAAGAAAACTTTCCCGCCACCTTAAAGGTCGATCCATCGCAGGCGGGTGCTGCGGAAAAGCTGAAAGGGCCCCAAGCCAACGCGGACCAGGGCAGTTATCGTCCGTGGCATAAGACGGATACGACCGGCGGCCCGGCAGGACGTTACCTTGTAGACGATCAAGGGGTCCCTGTTTACCTTGCCGATCCGGGCATCAACGGCATCCATAGGACGAGACCCGATGGCTCAGCGGTAACGAAGTATGACGCGCCGAAGGCCACGCTCATGTCTTACATCATCAAGGGAATTCTCAACCGCCAGTTGCCGTGGGGACTGGTCTTGTTGGGCGTGATGATTGCGATCGTGCTGGAGATGAGCGGAATTCCTTCCCTGGCATTCGCGGTCGGTGTTTATCTGCCGCTTTCGTCATCGAGTCCGATCTTCATTGGCGGCATGATTCGCTGGGGCGTCGATCGCTACCTGCGCAAGAAACTGAAGGATAAGAAACTGACTGAAGATAAATTTGTGGCTGAGACGGACAAGAGTCCCGGCGTGTTGATGGCTTCGGGATACATTGCCGGAGGCGCGCTCGCGGCCATCGTGATTGCGATCCTTCAGGGCGTACCGAGGCCGGCTCTGGCAAACTTCAACAAGTCTGTCGAGGATTGGGCTAATTTACATAATCCGCTGTTCGGTGGTCCCGGGAATAGCGCGTTCTTCTCCAAACTATTTGGACCAAATGACGGTTCTTTCATCGGCTCACTAACACATCCGTCCGCCGATTTCATGTCGATGATTCCATTCCTGATCCTCATGCTCTTGCTATACTTGGTTGGGCGCGAGGTTCTGCTTACGAGTCAACCGACAACCGTAAAGCGGCGCTGATAGGATTTGCCGGCTTTATGTCGATCGCGTTTGACTGATTTTTGTGCGGGACATCCGAGGCGCGCTGCAAAGTACTGGGCGCGCCTCGCGTTTGATCACAAAGGATTAGGCTTGATGCGAGCTTCGATTTCATGTTCACAATTCTTCGCGAAGGTTGTTTTCACGGGCTTGCTCGTTTGTTTAGGTGTGGCGCCGGTCATGTCGCAGCAGACGCCGCCGCGTTCGCCTTCTGACACGGTACGTGAATTCTACAAAGCGATGCGCGAGAAGAAGTTTCGCGAAGCGTTCAGCATGTCGATCTACAAACCGGCGATTGAGCCGTTGAAGCCCCAGGAGTTTGAAGATCTGCGGCCAGACTTCGAAAAAATGGCGGCGGTAATTCCCGTGCAGGTGAACCTCGGCGGCGAGCAGGTGAGCGGCGACATCGCGACGGTGTTTGTGAAGGTGAAGGAGGGGGATGCTCCTGAACAAGCCGAGCCCGTTACGCTCATCCTGGTCGACGGCGCGTGGATTATTGGCGACAAAGAGAACCAGGCGATTGTAAAAAAAGCCGGCAAACAGTTCTTCTTTAACGCCCGCATCGATACTCACCACGACGAGGTGCAAGCCATGTTGACGCGCGTCTCGCTGGCGCAGCTCCTCTATAGTCAACAACACGAAGGCCTGTTTGCGGATTTGGCGACCCTGATTTCGCTGGGTCTGCTACCAAAAGATCTCGAAGGCACGGAGTCGACCGGTTATCGCTTCCACGTTAACGCGCTTGCCGGCGGCAAGTCATGGAATGCCGCAGCCGAACCTGCGCAGTATGGGCGCACCGGCCGTCTGTCGTTTTACCTGGATCCGAGCGGAGTAAGAAGCAGCGACACAGGAGGTAAGCCGCTCACGCCCGGCTCGAAGAATTGATAGAGAATGATTGTGGCAACGAGCCCCTGTAACGTCGTTGCAGGCCTTGGTGCTCGCGTCAGTCGAGCCAAAAAGAATGGATACGCGCATCTCCGGTCGAGCGTTGAATATTTCTATTGCACCTCAGGCCCGGTCTCACTAAAATGGAGTTGCGACTCTCGGTAACTAGTTTCCTGGTTCTGCCCCTCCTCAATTCATTGGAGATGCTTAAGCACGGCATAAGTGTCACGACAAAAGCCCGCTTCCGTTCCGCCCGACTCGCTCGATTGAGCCTGACGATGGGAGAGTATTTTGAACGCCACAGCACTCTGAAAAATGGCTGAACTAGCTCGTTCAATCGTATCGCGCTTCCGGAAATTTGTCGGCGATCGTCGTCGTGCGAAGCGGCAAAAGGTTCGGCTGTCATTTTCCATTTCCATCGCCTCACCCGCGAAACGGTCGAACGGAGCGGCACGAACAAGAACTATGCAAGGCCATACGCTGGATTTGAGTGTATCCGGGTTGGCTCTCATTGTTCCCGCAATCACTCTCGGCGAGCATCACCTGGTGGGGGCGAATCGCAACCTGAATGTGAAACTTGAGTTGCCTGTTGGACCAGTGAACATGGAGGTGACGCCCGTCCGCTATGAAGCGCTTGAAGATCACGAAAGCGAGACCGGATACGCCATTGGCGTGCGGATAGCCGGAATGTCGGACGAAGATCGTTTGAAGTATGTGAGCTACCTTTCCACTTTGGTCGACCGAAAGCGCTGAGCTTGAGTCGCGCTAACCACCTAAACGAAAATAATCCAACCAAAGGCTGCGGGCACGTGAAAATTTGGTTCCGGGGTGTGTGTGGGCCGCCACGCTAAATAACGCTCGTCTCCATTTCCCACACAACGAAATAAATTGCCGCGCCACTTATCGCCGTGTTGCGGTTTGGGAATTCGATCGCTCCAGGGAATGCGCATGGCAATAATCGTCCGACCTTCGCCAACGATCGCCGCAGCTGTCATTCCGGAGTGAAACTCGAAATCTGTTTCACGCCCACTGGGGCGAAGGTTGATGGCCAGGTCAACCCACTCTCCTGTCGGCGCCGCTTCAAACTCGAAATAGCAATGTGGCTGTTCAGGATCTGGCGCGAGAAAGATTTCGCATACATCCCGGTGCCATAGTCCAATTGTTTTCTTGTCGAGTTGAGGGTCTGAGCTGATTATCAGAGGTTCAGTCTGGGTACCTACAAAGCGGACGACGAGAGATTCTTCAGACCAAATAATTCGCGCCTTAGCGCGCTGGGACGCGGGCGCCTCTTCGCCCGACCAGCGGTGGGCAATTTCAATTGGCTGCGCTCTATTCCAGTAGGGATGATCGAACTGGCTAGCAGCGACGTCGTCCTGGGAGTATTGCGCTTCGATTACCCGGCCGCCGTTCATCACAACAGACTCCGCACCCAGCCGCCATCAACCTGCAGGGTGACGCCAGTGATGTAAGACGCGCGTTCGGAAGCGAGGAAGGCGACGGCGGCAGCGATTTCCTCGGCACGGGCAAGCCGGCGCATCGGTACCTGCGCAGCCCAAACTTCGATCATATCTTCTTTTGGCTTGCCCATTGTGCGCGCTCTGGCCGCAGCCAGCTCGTCCTGCCGCTCAGTCAAGGTGTAACCAGGCGCCACGTTATTCACCGTAACGTTGTCTATGGCGACTTCGGTTGAAACAGTTTTAGCCCAACCAGTGAGCGCAGCGCGGACAGTGTTTGAGAAAAGCAGTCCGTCAATTGGTTGTTTTACTGAAACGGAAGTGATGTTGATGATGCGGCCCCACTTCTGCGCCTGCATTCCGGGTAAGACTGATTTCGCGAGACGGATGGCCGAGAGCGCGTTTAGTTCAAACGCCTCACGAAAGGCTTCCAACTCTGCATCGGCGAACCTCGAGGCCGGTGGTCCGCCCGCGTTCGTAACCAGTATATCGATACGTCCGGCGCGTTCGCGCGCGAGATTAACGAAGTGTTCAGCAGCTTGATCGTCAGTTACGTCCGCGCCGATCCCGGCCACGCTGGCGCCTGTTTCATCATGGATCTTTTGGGCCGCTTCGCTGGCCCGGTTTTCATCGCGTGAACAGAGAAAAACGCGCGCGCCTTCCCGCGCCAGCTCGCGAGCCGCAGCAAAACCGATTCCTTTGCTGGCTGCAGCGACTAATGCGACTCGATCCTGCAAACCCAGATCCATGATTTGTCTCCATTCGCTATTATCAGGTTAGGTGATCGGAAGGGTATTGATTCCGATAGTTAGACCACCTCACTTGGCTCGCGGTTCTGTAACTCGCCCAAACAAGCCTCAAGCAATTTGTTCGGATTCTTATTCTGAAAAACGCGCGCGCCCGAGTCTTTCGAAAATTTTTGCAGAAGATAATCAACTTCGTCGGCAACGCCACCTGTACCAGTCAAACAACCGATGATTTTTCCTTCGTCGTGAGCGATCGTGAATTCGTTGAGCGAACCCATTGCGCCTGCTATGAACAATACAACGTCGCAGGAACGTACCAACACAACGTTGCGGCCTTTCAAACCAAAGCCAGTGTAGACGAGCAAGTCACAGGCGTCCGTGGGCAGTTTGTATTGTGCCACGTGCTCCCGGCCGTCCACGGCAGGAGAGATACCCACATGAAAAGTTCCGGCATCGTGCGCAGCCTTGCCCACAACGTAGACAATGCCCGTCGTAGCACCGGTCAACAACAGCAACTTGCGCGCTGCGATCGCCCGACCCAAAGCGCTGGCTTTGTTCGCGAGCACGTCTTTGTCATTTGCCGGAGAGGTCTCGCCGGCTGAGCCCATCACTCCTATCTTGATCTTACTTTCCTGGTTCATCGTTCGCGAGATTCCACACGTAGCGCGGAGACCGAGGTCTTTGCGGTTGCGCTATTAACCCGAGACCTGCGCACTTTCCGGTTCTTCAGCTCTGCTGAGGTGAACAACTTTCTCAGCCGGTTCGTTCTTATCTGTGTCCCACCATCTTTGCGTCGCAAACCAGGCGATGCCCGGAATCAGAAAAAATGCGCCGATCCCGATCGCCACCACTCGGGGCGATAGTCCAAAGCGGTCAAGCAATTCGCCCGTCATGTAGTTTGAAAGGGCCATGGTGAGCGTTAGTAAAGCCAATTCGGCCGCGAATACACGCCCCCGAAAACCGTCCTCAACTCCGCGTTGCAGCAGCACCGTGGAAAACACCCAGAGAATACTTCCACCCGTATGTGCGAGCCCCAAAACAATCAGAGCTAGCACGAAACTCGTTGCACCGCCGAAGGCCATGTAGAACGCGGCTGCAATCAGAAATGCTATTCCGATAGAGGCCTGCATGCGTTTCTTGCCTTCGCCGGAAATGCGGCGCGCAACAATCGGTCCTACGGCCGTGCCGATGCCCCGAGCTGCGAAAAGTACGCCGATTCCTGTGGCGGCGCTATTACCTACCGGAAATATCTTCTCGCCGAAGACCGCCAGCAGCGTCAGAATGCCGCCCCCTAAACCCCACGCTGGTTTGACTAACAACAATGCGAGCACGCGCGGCCGTCGCTTTACATATCGTGCCCCCTCGATTGTTTCCGTGATGCCCAGCGCTCGATTGATTGTGAGCTTACTCTTTTCGCGCGGCGCGCGTTTAGGAAAGCGGACGGTGGCAATCAGCGCAGCCGAAAGAAGATAGGTTAGCGCATCGAGAATAAAGGCGACATCAGTGCCAAACCAGCCGGTAACCACGCCACCGATAGCAGCGCCAAGCGTCAGCATTACTGACCAGGTCACGGAAGAAATCGCGTTTGCCGAGACCAACTCGCGGTCGGAAACGATCGAGGGAATTGCGGCTGTCTTGGCCGGTTCAAAAAAGGTTGAGAACGCCAGTTGCAGTACCGTCAAGAAGTAGATAATCCACAACTGATCGGCGCGTCGCACCAAAAGAAATCCCAGCACTACAACCGCCCGCAGCAGATCCGAAATAATCATGATCGAGCGGCGACTGAATCGATCTGCCACCACACCCGACAGCGAACCGAATATGAAACTCGGCACGAAGCGAGCCACCAATAAAAGCCCGATAGCGCGTCCCGATCCGGTTAAGTTAAGAATGATTGTGTAGAGAGCAATCGTGTCAAACCAATCACCCATCTGGCTCACGACCTGGCCCAACCAGAGTTGACGAAAGCCACGATTACCGCGGAGGAGTTCGAGGTAGCCGGCCGGAGTAGTCTCTAAACGTTTGCCGCCTGAATTTGCCAAGCTGATTGACCCAAAAGAATGATGACCGATAAGGAACGAACGAGAGACTTTTGAAACAACCCTCTCACCAATCGGTCCCATTTCGCTCTTACTGAACGGTTAGAAACGAAGGGTGCCCGCACAAATGAACATTGTCAACTCTTCGATTCAGCAGCCTGACTGAATTTCCCAATCTGACCTGTCAAATTGATTTCGAGAGACTAGATAACGTTTTCGTTCGGGAGTCCTAACGCAAAATCCTCAATGCATCCGTTGTTGTTGTTGCTCGCCGCAGCTTCCTGCATGCGGCACAACAGTTGAAATGAAGAACAGTGCGGCTGAGAAGCTCACAAGCTTCACGGGCTCTCCGCACGGAGTCCGAGCCGCTAATTCTTAAGAGAGAGTGGCAAGCAGATCTGCGCCACTCGATTTTGACAGTCTCTCACCCAGCAGGGCGAGTCGAAGTGCTCGCCCGCTTGCCCCTAATAATGGCTGGAAGCACGGCTGATTGCTCCCAGCTTTGCTTCCGGCCATCAGATTTAGCCGGGCGTCCTTGGTAACGAAGGAATGATGAGAGGGCAAACATCTTTGGAAATTCAGCGCGGTTGAGAGGCAACAATGAAGCTGCTCAACATGTCTGATCACAAACCAGCGTCCCTAACGCGGCAGGTTCAACTGGAGCACAATTCCAATTACTAAGCCTTACAGCGTTCTTATTATTGCGGGCGGCGCCTGTATAGTCGCCTGGGCCATCCATCAGGCCTTCTCACTCGCATTGCTCAGCGTGACGATATTCGCTGGTGCGCAGATCATCTATCTAGCGTGGGTTCGGCTTAGTGCCAAAACGCGGGAGACTGAGGAACTCAGCCGTATTCACTTTGCGACGGCCGAGGCTCTTGCAACCGCTATCGACGCAAAAGATCAAACGACACATTGCCATGTTCGTCGCGTGCAAATTTACGCCGCAGGCATGGGCGAAGTGTTCGGACTTTCAAAAGCCGAAATCGCGGCCTTGAAGGCGGGCGCTCTGCTTCATGATGTGGGAAAGTTGGCTGTGCCAGCGCACATAATTAACAAGCCCGGCAGGTTGACGCCCGCTGAGTTTGAGAAGATGAAGATCCACACTACTGTGGGCGCGCAGATTCTCAGCCGCATTGACTTTCCTTACCCGGTGACCCCGATCGTGCGCCACCATCACGAGCAGTGGGACGGGCTTGGCTACCCCGACGGACTGAAGGGCGAACAGATTCCGCTGACAGCGCGCATCATTTCTGTCGTCGATTGCTTTGATTCAGTGAGAGAAGATCGCCCCTTCCGGCGCGGGATGACGCGCGACGAAGCCATCGCGTTTCTGCTGCGTGGTTCAGGCACACATTTTGATCCAACCGTCGTTGATCTGTTCATAAAACATCTGCCACGCTTTGAGTCTCAAATTGCCGCGGTTGGGTTGCCACAACAACTGCCGCCGAACCAAACGCGAGAGCCTTTTGCGTTACAAGAAGTGGACATCACCCAGACGAGGGAGCGCGGTAGCTACATGGCCTACGACCAGATAAAGAGTGCGCACCAGGAGGTTTACGCGTTATATGAAATCGCGCGCACCTTTGGATCGTCTCTCGATGTCAGAAACACGGTTGAAGTGTTGGTAGATAAAGTTGGACATGTCGTGCCCTTTGATACGTGCGCGGTTTATATCTACGACGAACTGAAAGGCCACGCCACGACGGCTCACGTCGCAGGAAGGAATGCAAAAGTTTTAGCTGCCAGATGCATAGCCCCGGGCGAAGGAGTAACGGGATTTGCGCTGGCTAATCGTAGTCCGATTAACCAGTTGCACCCGAGTTTGGATTTTGCCGGACTTCAATTGGAACGCGAGTACCGTTCGATGGCGTCTCTGCCCTTGTTCAAAGACGATATGTTGTTGGGTGCGCTGTCGGTTTACTCGGCAGATCTTGAGCAGTACACCGACGACCACATGCGTTTGCTGGAAACCGTTACCAGGTTAGCTTCGGACGCACTGTCAAATGCAATGCATCACGCGGAAGCGGAATCGAATGCCCTTACCGATCCACTGACGGGTTTGCCCAACGCGCGTCATATCGCCCTGCGCTTTGATGAGGAAGCTTCTCGAGCGCGGCGTACCGGTAGGCCGTTCCAGGTCGTGATGCTTGACCTGGATGATTTCAAACTCGTCAACGACACCTTTGGTCACAAAGTGGGTGACAAGATGCTGCGTGAGATGGGACGAATAATCCAGACGCAGCTTCGTGAGTATGATTTTCTTGCGCGTTATGCGGGCGACGAGTTTGTTGCCATTGTTCAGGAACTAATTGGGACCCAGGTAGAGGATTTGCGCAGCCGTATTGAAACAACGGTTTCCGAGTTTTCGCTTCACCTTCGCGGCAGGGGTCAAGCGCGTGTCGGAATCAGCGTCGGCACCGCTACCTATGGCGTCGAGGGCGAAACTTTGGATCAACTTCTGGTCGCCGCCGATCAGGCAATGTATCGCGCAAAGTCGAGCCATAAGCTGGAGAAGATTTCACTTCAGAAGGTTCCGCAAGTCATGGAACGGCCAGAGAGCGTGGTTGCTGTCGAGAATGACAACATCGTGGAACTGGAGAATAACGACCTCGCTTCCGTTTCAATCAACTAGCTAAGCGTTTTCTCATCTGCCTCTGGACGGTTGTCCTCGCGCCGCCCACAATCTTGACATTCGTGTCCCGCATCGCTTTCAATCACCGAAGGAGATGCTCTGGTGTAATTCTGCAACGCGCATGCTCCGGCGGCTTCAGATCACCCAGGCCGGCCAGTTTGTTTCAGGATTGAAGCATGCCTTCTGCCACTACCCCCAAACAGGCCACCGTTCTTATTGTTGATGACGATAGAGACGCACGTGAAAGCTTGCGCGCTGATTTCGAAAGAGCGGGCTACCGCGTCTTAAGCGTTGAGGATGCCCCGACAGCTCTACGCCTGCTTCAAAAAGAGCCTTGCGACCTTGTTGTAGTCGAGCTTGATATGCCCGAGGTCGATGGCTTGGCGCTTTGTAAACTCTTGCGGGCGCAGCCGGCAACCAGCAAGCTGCCGATAATCGCCCTCGCTGGAAAAGAGGCGGAAAGCCAGAAACTCCAGGCTTTTGAGGCCGGCGCAGACGATTACATCAGCAAGCTCTCTACTGCGGGCGAAATCATTTCCAGATCAGCCGCACAATTGCGAGCTGCCCAAAGGGAGTGGGCGCTAATTGGCAGCAATCGGGAACTGCGGTTTTTGGCGGACCTCGGTCGTGGTTTGCTTCGAGCACTCGAACCCGAGCAGTTGGTGCGCCGCGTGGCCGGAGCCACTTACGAAGGAACCAGCGCAACGTTCTGTGCCGCCTTTCTAACGTTAAGCGAACCGGACACTGCAGTTTGTGTTTTTGACCGCGAAGGCAGCGCTGAGGACTCTTCTCTGCTGAAGGTTGAACGCTTGCAGGAATGGCTGGCATCCTCGAGCGCAGTGTCGCTTCTCATTAATGACAAGCAACGGTTTTTTCTTCGGGACGAAGCGCACGAGTCGGAATACGTGGCGCCGCTGAGATTTGGCGGACGCGCGAAGGGCGCGCTGATTGTCGCTTTCGACAAGCGGGAAGATTGCGACGAAACGGTTTGCCGGCTGGTTGATGCCGCGGCCCAACAAGCGGCCCTCGCTGCTCACATCTCAACTCTTTATCAGGCCGCGCGCGATGCGTCGGCCAATCTTACTATTGAAGTCGAGCGCCGCACGGAGGAAGTACAAGCCCAGCGCCGCTTCATCGAAGCGATTATCGATAACCTACCGCTTTCGCTTTATGCCATCGATCGCAACTACAAGATCGTAGCCTGGAACCGCAATCGCGAATTAGGAGAGCTTGGCATACCGCGCGGCTCTGTCCTGGGAAAAAACATCTTCAGCGTCCTGACTCGACAGAAACGTGAGTTGCTTGAGAGTGAGTTTGCTGTCGTATTCAAGACCGGACAAATAGAACGCATCGAACACGAAACCGCGATCGCCAATGGGGAAATGAAGCATTGGTTGATTAGCAAGATTCCGATGTGGATTGATCGAAGCGGCCAGGTGTCGCATGTAATTGCGGTGGGCGAGGATATTTCCGATCGCATCGAAGCGAACCGCGCCATTGCCCGCGCTGAGAAGCTAACGGCAATTGGCCGCCTGGCTGCCGGTGTTGTCCACGAAATCAACAATCCGCTGGCCACTATCTCCGCCTGCGCCGAGGCGCTGGAATCTCGCCTTCAGGAAGGCGCATTCAAAAACTCTGAAGCGCTCGATGACCTGCGAGAGTATCTTGGACTAATTCGGAGCGAAGCTTTTCGTTGTAAAACCATTACCAACGGCTTGCTCGACTTCAGTCGCACGCGTGCCGCCGGCCACACTTCGCTAAACCTGGCGCAGATAATCTCGTCTGCGGTTCGTTTGTTGTCGCATCAGCAGCGCGGTGAGAGGATAGATTTTCAGATAGAAACGCCGGAAAATTTACCACCCGTTTCGGGCGATGCCGGGCAATTGCAGCAGGCGATAATTGCGCTGGCGGCTAATGCTGTGGACGCTATGCCGCAGGGCGGCGTGTTAAAAATTACCGGGAGACAGAATGGAAACAGTGTCGTGGTCGAAGTCAGCGACACGGGTTTTGGGATTCCAACGGAAAACGTTCCCAGGATTTTTGAACCGTTTTTCACTACCAAGGAAGTGGGCAAAGGCACCGGTCTTGGTCTGGCAGTTTGTTATGGTATCTTAACGGAGCACGGCGGTAGCCTCGACGTGCGATCCACAGTCGGTGTCGGAACTACTTTCACGATTTCTCTCCCGGCAATTAACCAGGACGGAGAGTAGTGGTGATGCTTTTGTCGCAAGCCGTGTGGCTTGCGGCGTAAACTAAGATTTGCATAACAAAAGAATTTTGCACGCACCAGACGGAGAATAGCGGGCTTGAGCGAGCAAACAGTAGCACGAATTCTGATCGCCGAAGACGAAGCAAATCTTCGTATGGTGTTGCAGAAGGAACTAGAGCGGCTGGGTTACCGCGTGCAAGTCGCGCCGGATGGCGAAGCTGCACTGCGTAAGCTTGAAGAGAGCAATGTCGACGTATTGCTTTGCGACATTAATATGCCGCGAATCGATGGCATGGAAGTGTTGCGCCGCGTTCACGAACGCCCAAACCCGCCGGAAGTGATCATGCTGACCGGTCAGGCCACGGTGGAAACTGCCGTCGAAGCCATGAAGCTGGGCGCCTACGACTACCTTACCAAGCCTTACAGAATCACCGAACTCGACGTGCGTGTGAAACAAGCGGCAGAGAAGCGGCGCTTGCGTGTCGACAATCTGCGACTGCGTGAACAACTGGCGCGACAGTCCGGCCTGCCGGACATCGTCTCCGTTTCCGACGCGATGAAAGAGGCCGTGCGCCTGGTGGGGCGGGTTGCTCCTTCCGATGCTTCAGTATTGATAACCGGGGAGTCGGGAACCGGAAAAGAACTCATCGCTCAGGCGATTCATCGCTTGTCGAATCGCGTGGATGGTTCCTTCATCGATATCAACTGCGCGGCATTTCAGGAATCGTTGCTGGAATCGGAGTTATTCGGTTACGAGGCAGGCGCGTTTTCCGGCGCTAAAGGACGCAAACTTGGATTAATCGAACTGGCGGACGGCGGCACGCTGTTTCTGGATGAAATTACCGAGCTGCCGGCGCAACTTCAGGCCAAACTGTTGCGGGCCATTGAAACGAGAACATTTTTCCGCGTGGGTGGAGTGCGCAAAGTCGAGGTCAACGTGCGCATCGTTGCGGCAACGAATCGCAACCTTGATTCCGTGGTAGCCGACGGATCTTTTCGCTCCGATCTTCTCTATCGTATCAACGGTTTCCAAATAGATCTCGCTCCGTTGCGTGAAAGACCCGAAGACATCGAACCGCTGACACGTTACATCTTGAATGACCTGGGTGGAACGACGCCACCACAGCTCGAATCTTCGGCGCTCGATGCGTTGCGCTCTTACAGTTGGCCCGGCAATGTCCGGCAGCTAAAGAATTGTCTTGAGCGTGCCGTAATTCTTTCAAGCAACGGCCGCATCACCAAGGATGAGTTGCCTCCGGAAGTTGTGCGGCCTGCAAGCGCTGGAGTTATGTCGGCGCCTGGCGCGCTGCAGCAACCGGGTGCGTCGGAGTTCACTTCCGCCGCAGCGGCATCGCCAACTTCTTTGCGCGACGTTGAACGCCAGCAGATCCTCGCTGCCCTCGAACAAACCAGCTGGCATCGCGGCAAGACGGCGGAAATTCTTGGTATCTCTCCCTCCACCCTTTATCGCCGTCTGCGCGATTACAATCTCGAGCACCGGCCCCGCTAGTTACCACCGCCGTCAGGTTAACTTAAGGCCACC
>DIYZ01000282.1:20448-27517 GCA_002427845.1 Chloracidobacterium sp. UBA6041
GCGGCTGTTATTCTCTCGCGGATTAACCAGAAGAGTTTCAAAAAGAATTGACTTCTCGCGCAAACTGGGAGTATTGTGCGCCCGTTCTCTCAAGGGCTGAATTCTCACGAGCCTGCTCGTCCTTGCACACTCGCTAATCCAGCCCGCCTCTTGAATTGACACAGCCTTTCGGGCTAACCATTCATGCGTTTGGAGACTTTCGCCATGGGACCAGCGCTCACTCACAAATGGGTCTTACCCCTCATATTTGGTTTGTTCCTCGCACACACACCAATGAATCTCGCTCAGGGAGAAAAACATCCGGATGACCAGCAAGACGATCCCTGGGTCGCGGACGTGCCGTGTAAGGGTAACTTGGAAAGAGAAGGACGCGGCTTTGTGAACGACCGGGAGTTCAGACTCTGTTTCAAATTTGACGAGAAAGAGCTTCAGCCGAAGCCTGGAGGCGCTCCAAGTTCGGCCGACCTCCACATAATAAGTTACACGAATAGGACAGGTAAGAACCTCAGTGCTATTGAGATTAATGTATACCATCCCGAGGAGCATCCTGGATTGATCATAGAGACA
The DNA here is from genome assembly GCA_002427845.1 of Chloracidobacterium sp. UBA6041. Taxonomy (GTDB): domain Bacteria; phylum Acidobacteriota; class Blastocatellia; order Pyrinomonadales; family Pyrinomonadaceae; genus PSRF01. Next base: position 21,016 of record DIYZ01000282.1, read on the forward strand.
CCAGTCCCATCCGGTCCGGAACGACGGCCTCCCGGAAGTTTTTGAATTAGGCCTGCTTCAGCTTCTGGCGATCGATTTTGCCGCGATCGTTTTTCGGAAGGGAAGAAACAAATTCGATCCAGCGCGGGTACTTATAAATTGCGAGACGCGTCTTGACGAACTCTTTCAATTCGTCGGCGAGCTCTTCGAGCCCTTCATGACTGTCAGGCTTCCGCAAAGCGCGCTCGGCGAATTCTTCACGAAGCACGACGAACGCTTTTGGCTTCACCAAACCATCACCGGCCTCCGCGCCGATGACCGCGCATTCGAGCACCGCCTCATGCTTGAGCAGGCAATTCTCAATCTCGGCCGGCGCCACAAAGATGCCCGACACCTTCAACATGTCATCGGTGCGGCCGTGATACCAGTAATAGCCTTCCGCGTCCACGTGAAACTGATCGCCAGTCGTGCACCAGTCGCCCGCAAACGTTTCTTTCGACTTTTCGTGTGCATTCCAATAACAAAGCGCGGCTGAATCTCCTCTAATCTGCAACGTGCCCATCTCCCCGCTAGAAACCTCGCTGCTCTCGGCATCTACAATCTTCGCTTCATAGCCCGCGACAACTTTTCCCAGGCTTCCGGGCTTCACATCCCCCGGCCGATTGGTAATGTAGATATGAAACATCTCGGCTGAGCCGATGCCATCGTAAATCTCCACTCCCAAAGTTTTCTTCCAGCGTTCATAAAGTTCCACCGGTAATGCCTCGCCAGCCGAATAACAAAAGCGCAAGCTGGATAAGTCGCGGCTGCGGGCATCCGGAGCGTTCAGCATCGCATTAATCATGGTCGGTACGGTTGTCAAGACGGTCGGGTGATAACGTTCGATTACTGCAAAAAGTTTTTCGGGCGTCGAACGTTCGGAAAATAGCGCCGTAGCACCGCCAACGGCAAAAGGGAACAGCAGATTCGTGCCCGTCGCATAGCCAAAAAAGAGTTTTGGCACCGAAACTGTCAAATCGTTTTCAGTCACTCCGATGGTGCGTTTTGCAAATACTTCCGTATTGAACGGTAGATCGTGTTGCAAATGCACCGCGCCTTTCGGATGTCCGGTCGAACCGGAAGTGAACAACCAGATCGCGATGTCGTCACGGTGTGTGTCCGCAGCGGTGCATTCGTTCGACTGCGCCCGGACCACGGTCTCGAAAGAAAACCACTTCACCTGGGTGTTCAAAGCCGCGGCCTGAATACTATTCTCCACCGGTCTAGCTTGCAGGTTAGGATGCCGTCCTGCCCCGGCTGGACTTTCTCTTTCGCCAACGGTCAGAACTGCATGCAGATAGCGAGCACTCGCGGCCGCTTCGCTAAAACTCCCCAACAATGATTCATGAATAACGGCCACGCGCGCGCGGGTGTAATCGAGATAGTATTTATAGTCCTCTGCCGGCAACAGTGGATTGACCATTGTGATCACCGCGCCTATGCGCGCCGCGCCAAACCACGTCCAGACAAATTCGGGACAATCGGGCAGGACAATAAGGATGCGCTCTTCGATTCGCACGCCGCACTCCCGCAGAGCATTGCCCACCTGATTTGCCAGGCGCGCCGCGTCCGCATAGGTGTACGTGTTGTTTTCGAAGTAGAGGCAGGTTTTGTTTTCGCGCCCTTCCTCCAGATTGTAATAGAGGAAATAGTCGGCCATGTTGAAGCGTTCTGGGAAGAATATGGACATTGTGATCGCGGGTAGGTCGTCCTCCTCAGGAACTAGCTTTGCTGGTTGATTAATTGATTCTTCTCACTCCGATCCGCAGGAGGGTCGCGCCACAGTTCGCTAAGAAGCAGGGCCGTTGAAAGAATCAGCGTCGGTCCAACCGTATCAAAGAGCGGCCTGTTGATAGTGCCACTCATGTCCTTCCAGGCGCCGAACGCCAGCGCCGTGAGTGCGGTGAAAAGTGAAGCCAGCAAACAGGGCAGCGGCAGCCGCTTAAGTTTCCAAACTCCCAAAGGCAATAGCCAGCCGAAAACATACCAGAAGTTATGATCTGTAAACTCCCTTATTAGGCCGGCAGCTCCGAGCGAAAAGAGATGCCGGCCTTCTTTAAGCTATTGGATCACAAGGTGAACATGGAAAGATAGGAAGTCTTTTTACGAGCCTGACAGAACACGGCTTAGAAATCGTTCCAGTCTGTCACGTTCTTCGTCGTCCATCGACGTGAAGCGTACCGCAAATCCGATTTCGCTTGCTTCGTCGACGACCTCAGCCCAGGGATAGATTGGCTCCTCATCTGGAAATTCGATTTCCAATCTTACAAGCTCTTTCGGCTCGACCCTGCCACCGCTGAGCACAAAACAACCACTGCTACTGAGGTTCGTCACGTTCGCTTCCTGCTGAGTCAGGACGCCCTCCCAGCGGGCGGGCAGATTTACGTTGGATCGAGGAGCACGTCTTCGTTCGATGGCCATTTTGCGTGGTGATGTCTTAGCTCGGGTCTCCGAGACCAGTCAAATTTCACTCTTTGGCAAAAGGGCAGCCACCTTCACCGTGTTTAGTATCCAGATACGTACGCGCTTCCCAGAGCTCCGGGAAGAACTTTTTCTCCAGCGTAGTTCGTAAATAGCCCACGCCTTCTGAGCCACCGGTGCCGCGTTTCGTGCCCACCATCCGCTCTACCATCTTGATATGATGCGAGCGCCATAGGGAAAAATATTCATCATGCTCTAACAAAACTTCGGCGAGTTGAAACTCTTCGTAGCGCTCCTCGAAATGAGTAAGGACTTCTAGTATGGCGCGCGTGCGTTTGCCAAAACGCCTTGTCAATTCTTCCTGGTCCAGCGATGCTTCGCTGGCGGGCGCAGCGAAACCGCGTTTTCGCAAGACCGAAAAAAACGCATCAGCCAACGACGGTGCGGCGAAACGTTTTTGCAGGCGCCCGTATGCGAACTCATCATCGCGGAACTCATTCAGGAGACTTTGGTGTTTTTGTCCCGAGGCAAATTCAATCTCACGAAATTGCATTGACTGAAAACCACTGGCGGGATTCAGTTGATCACGAAAGCCGAGAAAATTAATGGGCGTCATGGTTTCCAGAATGTGAATTTGAGTAATCAACAGTTTCTCAATTTCAACCACGCGTCGCAGAGTGCGAGCGGCAGCGGCCAGCCGATCTTCATTCATTAACCCGATCGCGGCGTCGAGTTCGTGGAGGATTTGTTTGAACCAAAGCTCGTAAGCCTGGTGAATGGTAATAAAAAGTAGCTCGTCGTGATGCGCCGGGTCGGAAAGGCATTCCTGTAACCCAATCAGATCCTTGACGCGCAGATACTTGTTGTATGAGAGCGGCGAGTTGTTACCGTAAGTGTTTGGCATTGGTCGTCGTCTGTTGCCGGTAGTGAGCTGTTATTGGTCGGATAAGCAACCTGGTTCGCTGGTGACCACCAACAACTGACCACCTGTGCTCTCTTTCAGAACGCGGCGCCAACTTTTTCAATCTGGTCATATGCGCGCGCGTCTCGAATGTTCTTCATCTCCTCGATCACGAGTTCCAATTCTTCGTCTTTCGTGTAGAAGTGGGGAGAAATCCTGACGCCGGCGCCGGGCCGATAGTCCACAATGAATTCGCGTCGAATTAATTCTTTGGTAATCGCGGCCGCGGCCTCGTGCCAGACCGTTATTGTGCCGCCGCGGTCCGCCGCGCTTTTCGGGCTGGTTACTCTGAATCCCGCTTCTTCCGCCAGTGCGATCAGGCGCATTGTTTGCCGCACGCTTTTTTCGCGGATTCGCTCAACTCCAATTTCATTGATGATGCGATAACCCGATTGAGCGGCATAAAGAGCTGGGATCGCCGGCGAGCCGTGCAAAAAGCGAGTTATCCCCGGCGCGTAACGCAGTTCAGTCTCGAAAGCAAATGGTTGTTCATGGGCCATCCAGCCGGTTGTTTTTGGCTGGAGTTGCTGTTGTAAATCCGGCCGCACGTAAAGATAACCGGCGCCGGGGCCGCCGCAGAGCCACTTCACCGAGCCGCCCGTAGCAAAATCCACGTTCAGCTCTTTAACGCTGAAGGGAACAGTACCTGCCGACTGATAGGAATCAAGCACGACCATCGCGCCGACCTCATGAGCGCGCTCCGTTATCGCCTTCGCATTCTGCAAAAAACCACTTTTGAAAAGGACGTGGGAGAAGGGAACAAGCAGAGTGTCTTCGTCGATGGCGTCAAGAAATCGTTCGAGGGGCACCGTTATGCCGTCATCCGACGCAACAGTTTCAATTCTCAGTTTGTCGTTACGCGCGTGCGCTTCATAGACGTACATTACCGAGGGAAAGTTTAATTCTGAATAGACAATCTTGTTGCGCTTCGGTGTCGGGTCAAAACAGGAAAGAATAAGCGACTGGCAAATCGATACGTTCTGATGCATGGCGACGCTGTCCGGTTCGGCGCCGATAATGCGCGCAATTTCGTTGCCGGTCGTGACCGGCATGTCCCACCAACCTTCGGCCCAGGCACGCACGCCGCGCGTTGCCCAGGTTTCAGCATAGTCGTTCAGCCGCGCATACGTTTCCCTGGGCATCGCGCCAAGACTGTGGGAAATGAGATAGACAGTCTTGTCCAGAATTGGAAACTCACTTCGCCACTTGAGCAGCTCGTCGGTCAAGACTTCTCCTGTCGCACTTTTGAAAATATCTTTTAATTTACCACAACAGACTCTGAATAACCCTTAGTGCGCAGGGCATTCAGATCTGGTCATACCGCAAAGCATGCCGAGAAGGCCCGCAAACCAGCGCAAAGCAGTTCTCTTTGCGTGTCTCTGCGCTTAACTTTTGCGTTCTTTGCGGTTGTTCCACCGTGATAGAGTGAGCCCGAGCCTATGTGGAAATTCAAGAATCCGATCAAGCATACAATCCCCGCGACGCGCTGGCCCACAGCCGCAGAAGCCGCGCAGTCTCTTCTTTACCAGCCAATCGAAATCGGGGCAATAGAGGTGAAGAGCCGCACGTGGGTGCCGGCGATGGTGCCGTGGCGCGCCACGGAAGAGGGTTTTGTCACGCAGGAAAATCTCGATTGGTACCGGCGTTTTGCAAAAGGGCGACCGGGAGTTTTGGTCGTCGAGGCGACGGGTGTGCGCGACATTCCGAGCGGCCCGTTACTGCGCATCGGTCACGATCGTTTCATACCCGGACTGCGGAAGTTGGTTGAAGCCGTAAAGGATGCGAGCGAAGGTCAAACGAAACTGTTCATCCAGATAATCGACTTTCTTTCCGTCAAGCGTCGTCCGGAAAGGGAAAAGTTTTTCGCGCGCTTTCTGGAATTGGACGACCGTCACAAGCGGCGGTTGGCCTTGGCCTTGAATGATAACCAGTGGCTGACGGCGGACGACAGTATCGTGAGAAACGAACTTGCCAACGCAGCCGACGAGTTGCTCGATCGCGTACTCGACGCGCGCGAGTTGGAATCACTTCGCTTCGGTTACCGCGAGCACGTGACTGACCTGCAACTTCCACACATACGCGAACTGCCACAGGTGCTGCCAAACATTTTTACCGACGCCGCACGCCGCGCGCGTGAGGCCGGCTTTGATGGGGTGGAACTGCATTACGCACATGCCTACACGATGGCCGGTTTTCTTAGCGCGCTAAACGATCGCGACGACGGTTACGGCGGTTCTCGTGAGCAGCGGATTCGGTTGCCGCTCGAAGTTTATCGCGCTGTGCGCAAGACGGTAGGAGATGATTACGTCGTTGGCGTTCGCTTCTTGGGCGATGAAGTAATCGCGGGCGGCAATCGTGTTGACGATGCCAGCTATTTCGGAGTTGAGTTTGCTCGCGCCGGCTTCGACTTCCTTTCGATTTCGAAAGGCGGAAAGTTTGAAGACGCACAGCAACCAAAAGTGGGACAGGCAGTCTATCCCTACACCGGCCAAAGCGGCTACGAGTGTATGCCTACCGTTCTTTCGGACGCGACGGGACCATTCGGCCGCAGCGTGCCGCTGGTTGCGGCGATCAAGCGCGCAGTAAACCAGGCGGGGTTTAGCACGCCCATCGTAGCTACCGGAGGTATTGGTACTTTCGAACAGGCCGAGTCAATTCTGCAAAAGGGCCAGGCAGACATCATTGGCCTTGCGCGTCAGGCGCTGGCCGATCCCGATTGGTTTGTGAAGGTGAAACTCGGGCGCGGCGATGAAGTAAGGCGTTGCACCTACACAAATTACTGCGAAGCCCTGGATCAGGCGCATCGAGCAGTAACATGCAAGTTGTGGGATCGAGTGGATCTGAACGAACGGGGAATTGCGACGGTTGATGAGGGGAGGCGGCGATTGCTTGCCCCTGAGTGGAACAAATAGGCGCAGACGGCAGACGGCAGGGAAGAATAGAGTCAGGGTTATTGGGTCAGATTAGGTTAGCCGTTAATCCTGCCGCCTGCTCCTGCCGTCTGCTCCTCATAGGCTGCGATGAAACCTGGGTCCCTCTTTTTCAAATCCTCATAATCCACGCGGCCACTGCGGGTCATTAGGACGAAGGCCAACTCAAGCG
>DIYZ01000282.1:27738-28726 GCA_002427845.1 Chloracidobacterium sp. UBA6041
GCTGTCGGTCTTGTCGAAACATTGCCCGAGGGCAATCGCATCTTCCAGCGCCAGCTTCGTGCCCGATCCAATCGAAAAGTGTGCGGTGTGCAGGGCATCCCCCAGCATCACGACATTCTCAAAAAACCACTTTTCGTTTTTCACCAGCAGGAAATTGATCCATTTCGAGTTGTTTGAGAGCAACGGCTGGCCAGCCAGGTCCTTTGCAAAAACCTTCTCGAGATACTCCCGCGTCCCTGCATCGCTCATTGCCGCGAACCCAGCGGTTTCCCAGGTTTCCTGGTCGCATTCGATAATGAACGTGCTGGTAGTTCTGTCAAACTTGTAGGAGTGCGCGGCAAAAACACCCGCTTCGCTTTCGCGAAAGGTCAGCGTCAGGCCGTGGAACAATTTGTTCGTTCCATACCAGATGTAACGATTAGGACGCACGTCCAACGTCGGAATGAATTGACGCGAGTAGTGCTTTCTGGTGGCACTGTTCACGCCGTCCGCCGCTATTAGGAGATCGCCGCTCCCGCGCAACGAATCAATATCGATGATCTCGGTTCGGAAGAGCAACTCAACGCCGAGTTGTTCGCAGCGTTGTTGGAGGAGCTTGAGGAGTTGAAGGCGGGCAATTCCGGAAAAGCTGTTGCCGTGAATGGAGATCTTCTCATCGTCATGGACAACATCGACATTGTCCCAGGCGGCAAAAGCGCTGGTAATCGCTGCGTGTGACTGTTCGTCAGCGCGGCGCAGGTTTGCCAGGGTCTTGCCGGAAAACACTACGCCCCACCCAAACGTGTCGTCCGGCCCATTACGCTCGTAAACAGTGATCCCGTGCTCAGGATTCGACTGCTTCATCAAGATTGCGAAATACAATCCTGCCGGCCCGCCGCCGATGATTTCGATTTTCATATGCCTGAACTACCGCGATCTTCGCCCTTCGCTTCTTCAAACGCCTGGTCAAGTAGATCAGTAAGACCGAGAGTTTCAGCCCACTCACGCA
>DIYZ01000214.1:0-229 GCA_002427845.1 Chloracidobacterium sp. UBA6041
CCGCCGCCGCCGCCCCCACCGCCACACGTGGCCCACACGGGGGAAACAGCAAAAGCCACGATCAAAAGAGTTGCCAACGCGCGGGGAAGGAAGGAAGTAGATGATGTTTTCATGGCGTGATTCTACCAAAGAGTCTGACCAGCTACGAAGCTTGCTGTTCAGCAAATGAGGCGGGGGCAAGCCCCGCTAATTCTAGAAACCATTAGCCGCAGATGAACGCAGATAAAAA
>DIYZ01000214.1:467-6164 GCA_002427845.1 Chloracidobacterium sp. UBA6041
GATGAACGCAGATAAAAACGGATCAGAAAAGTGAACATTCAAAGGGCGGGGGCATGCCCTCCTTCCGGACCACGAGGTTCAAGATTGGACTTTGCAGTCAGCCTGCCAGTCATTCTCCGGGGCCGGCAGTCTTCAAGACTACTGAGCTCGAGGTCGGGAAGGGGGCCTGCCCCCGCTCTTGATGCAGCAGAAGACAATTCAACGCAGGTTACATCTTTCCGGCTTTCATGTCAGCGACACGTTTTTCAAAATCCGTGGTATCAACCTTGTCCTCTTTCCCACGCGCGATTGCCTGGTCAGCAACTGCAAAAGCTTCGTCCTTGCGGCCGGCCGCGTAAAGCATTCGCGCTTTGAATGAAAGATTTTGAAAAGTTTCCTTTACCTTGATTGATTGATCGGCCCATTTGATCGCGTCGTCCCACTTATCGTCGTCAGCATACGCATTCGCCGCCTGGAGAGGAAAGCGCCACTCAGTCGGATTAGCAGCGATGGCCGCATCGACCTTCGCGCGCCACAGTGCTTCGACGTTTGGCAGCTCAACGGTAAATGGCACGCGCACCTTCTCCCAGCGAATATTTACCTGCGCTGAGTTTGGCGTGACAACGGGAAAGCTGTATTCCAGCCACTCCTGATTTTCACTCACCCACTGCGGCTTGACCTTCACGCGCAGGGTGTCCTTCGCCGCGTCATAATTGAAACTACCCCATTGGTTCGCCACGCTGTTGAAGATGATGGTCCATTCGTCTTTCGTCGGAATGGTATGCAGACTATAGCTGCCGGCGGGCAGTTTCTGGCCGTTAATCAAAACATCGTCAGTCACCACAAACGTCGTTGCCTCATTGGCTCCCGTGCGCCAGGCGTGACCCCAGGGAACGATCGGCGCACCTTTCGGGCGAATGTTCTGGTTGTCAAGCGTCGCTTCACCTTTCGTGGTCTGAACAGGCAGCGGGTCGCCCCATATTGTTCGGCCCTTCACACCGGGCCGGCTATACGTAATCGTGACATCCGTGACCCCGATGGTTTGCATGACGCTGGACTTCTGGCTCGGACGCGGCAAGCGCACGGCCGCCGGGGCTTGCGCGGATGCAGATTGCACGCAGCCCAACGCCAGCAAGATGAGCACAAAGGAAGAAATAGAGAAACGCTTCAGGGTAATCATGATAGGTCTCCTCGCGATGATTCAATAGGTGTGGGACAACCAGGCTTAGGTTCACTTAAAGCTCGTCGCCTTTTTGTCGTCTTTTTCAGATCCTTATTATCCGCTTTTATCCGCGGCTGGCAATCCCGGTCGTTACCAAATCTGGCAACGCTTTGCCGGTTCGCGCACCATCGCATCGCCGGGTTTGCACTGAAACGCCTCGGCAAATTGCGGCATATTCGACATCGGTCCGTTCACGCGGAAACGCGACAGCGGGTGCGGGTCAGACTGAGTCTGAAGTCGCGCTGCCTCGGGCGTATACTTCTCCGCCCAAACCTGCGCCCAGCCCAGGAAGAAGCGCTGTTCCGGACTGAACCCATCAATATCCGCCGGACGTGGCTTGCCTTTCAGCGATTTTTCAAACGCATCGTAAGCAACGAAGAGACCGCCAAGATCGGCGATGGATTCGCCGGAGACGAGTTTGCCCGTAATGTTCAAACCCTTCTCAACCTCATAGCCGCTGAATTGATCGACGACGCAGGTGGCGCGCTCGTCAAAGTTTTTCTTGTCCGCCGGCGTCCACCAGTTTTTTAAGTTGCCGTGCAGGTCGAAGTTGCTGCCCGAGTCGTCGTAACCGTGCGTGATCTCATGGCCGATAACAGCGCCGATTGCGCCATAGTTGATCGCATCGTCGGCGTCGGGATTGAAGAAAGGCGCTTGCAGGATCCCTGCCGGGAAAACGATCTCATTGCGCAGCGAAGAATTGTAGGCGTTGACTGTCGGCGGCGTTATCCCCCACTCGAGCGGGTCAACGGGTTTGTTGATCTTGTTGAAGTCGCGCGTCTGTTCAAACTCGCTGGCACGCATCACGTTTGCCAGATAAGAATCGCGCGACACATTGAGCAAAGAATAATCGATCCATTTGTCGGGATAGCCGATCTTCTGGCCGAAGGCATCAAGCTTGGCGATCGCCTGTTTGCGCGTTTCGTCGCTCATCCAGTCGAGTTTTTGCAACCGCTCCCGAAAAGCGACGATCAAGTTGTTAACCATCGTCTTCATGCGTACCTTCGACTCGGGCGTGAAAGCGCGGGCGACATAAACCTGGCCCAGCGCCTCGCCCAGATTGGCGTCGGTGGCCGAGACGCAGCGGCGCCAGCGCGGCAGTTGTTCCTTACGGCCTTCCAGGGTCTTTCCAAAGAAGTTGAAGTTCTCAACCTCAAACTTCGAAGACAAGCTTGGCGCGGCGGCGGTGATCAGTTGCCAGCGCACGTAAGTTTTCCAGTCAGCAACTGGAACTTCAGTCAGCATCTTGTTGACGGCCTGGAAAAACTCCGGATGCGCCACGTTGATGTCGCCGGTCAGGGGAGCACCAACTGACTTGCGATAGTCTTCCCAGGAAAAAGTTGGCGTCAACTCCTTCAACTGTGCCGCATTCATCATGTGATACTGCGTCGTCGGGTCGCGCAGCTCCACCGGGGTGCGGGAGTTTTGCGCGAGGCGCGTTTGAAACGCCATGACTGTCTGCGCGTTTTTCAACGCCTGCTCGGGCGAGTCGCCGACCAACTGAAACATGTTGGCGACGTGCTTCACAAAATCATCGCGCAACTTCACTGAGTTCTCGTCAGTCTTCGTGTAGTAATCGCGGTTGGGCAGGCTGAGGCCGCCCTGTCCGGCGTAGGCCATAACCATCGAACTATTCTTGAGGTCGGGCAGCGAGCCAAACCCAAAGAGCGCGGCGATGCCGTGACGGTGCATGTAGGCGATCTGCTCTTGCACATCCTGAATGCCGCTTATCTTATCGATGCGTGCAAGTTCGGGAACCAGTGGCTTCATGCCCTCGGCTTCGCGCTTTGTTTCGTCGAGACAACTGGCGTAGAAGTCGCCGATCTTCTGTTCGTTGCTACCTTTCGTGGGGTTAGTTTTTTTGGCCGCGTCTTCCAAAATCTCATGCAGCGTTTTGCGGTTGTTCTCGGCGAGTATGTTGAAGCTGCCCCAGGATGAATAGGCGGCGGGGATTTCAGTTTTCTGGAGCCACGTGCCATTGGCGTACTGGTAAAAGTCGGTGCAGGCAGACGTGTTCTTGTCCATATTCGCGACGTCGTAACCACGGCCTTGCCCGAAAACAGTCATAACGCCCATGACAAAGAGCAAAGCGCAAGCGATTGTTGGCGCAAAAGATTTTTGCAAATTCCTCATAGAGTTCTCCATCGTTTGACCATTATGACAGATTGGAATTCAGCCGAATTACGCCAAAGAGTGAACGCCGAGAGTAAATCAAACCAGGACACTACCCGAAAAACCAAAGAATCTTTGAGCCGAGAGGTTCAACTCCGCAGTCGAGCGTACGTAATTTTCGCATAATACGTGACGGGCAAGAATAAGTTTCGGGACGAGGCGGCCTTAAACACGTGATGGGGCGGCACGATTTCTAGACTAAAACGGCGACTACGAGCTCGCAAATGCTCAGACCTGACGGCGCGCCAGCCCCGACCCATACGTGTTCTTATTGTCACGGCACAAAGTACGCATGGGAAGTCGTCAGTAGGTATCTTATAATCGCTTCCATGCAACAGAAAGAACCTCTGGCGACTAAAGCGCTTACCGATCTCGATCAGACGACGAGAGGTGATGCCCAGGGCGCAGTTGCCGCAGGCAAGCGGGACGACGATCCTCAGGCGAGACAGTTCCTCGTTCTTGTGGTTGATGACTTTATAGATAACCTGGTCGCTCTTAGTCTGGATCTTCAGGGCGAGGGTTATAAGGTTGTTACTGCTACTAATGGTGAAGAAGCAGTTAACATCGCCTCGCTGACGCAGCCAAATATTATCCTGATGGACATAAGCATGCCGCAACTGGATGGCCTGGCGGCGACGCGCAAGATTCGCGAAAACCCCGCGCTCAGGGACGTGCCGGTTGTCGCTGTTACGGCCTTTAGCACGGAAGGCTTCCGGCGTGCTGCTTACGATGTGGGCATTGCTGGTTATCTGGTTAAGCCGATCAACTACCAGCGCCTGCATGAACTCATCAGACGACTGCTGGCTCCTAAAGATTCCTCACAAATTCAATGATGCCAGGATGCGTTGGCATAGGGTTTCTTCTCAACAGGTTGAGTTGCCTCACCTGTCATTCTTTAACTTCCGGAAACGCTTCGTAACTAGATCTCGACGGAGAGGGCTGAGATGACGGATGAACAATATACCGTCGCAGTGGTCCGTCTCATGCAGCAAGCAACGCGCAGCGAGCCCGCCGGCCTCGCGCTCGAATGTTTCCCCCTGAATGTCCTGTGCCCGCACGACAGCCGTCGCCGGTCGCTTGAGGTCAGCGTGAACTTTGCCCACCGATAAGCAACCTTCCTCACCACTTTGTTCGCCGTCAGTCAAAATGATCTCGGGATTGGCGGCCACCAGCTTTACACCATCACAGTCCATGACAAACAGACGAAGCGGCACACCGATCTGCTGTGCGGCTAACCCAACCCCTCCCGCGTCGTACATCGTGTCGAACATGTCCTGCGCCAGTGATTCCAACCCAGCATCGAAGTTCACCACCGGATCTCCGGGTGTGAGAAGAACGGCGGCCGGATAATCAACTATCGGTCTTACTGGCATAAGTAAGTTTAATCTTAGAGATTCTCTTCAAACGTGGGTTGGATTACGTGAAGAACCTGAGCGTTCAGACCAGCGCTCTCAACAGGGGTATTTGTGCTGATCCGTCTGGCTGAACTTGCGCTGGTTCAATGGGGAGGTTGGTGATTAAGGCCTCAATCATTGGGTGCCGGCGCTCCTCAGTGGGGCCGACATGATAGAAATGTTCGCGTGTGATCATATTGTAGGAGCTATTGTTCCACGCTCTATCAATTAATGAGTTCGTCCTGAACTCATTACTATGCCACGTTGAGAGAACAAAATTACCGCGCAAGCCCTTCAAAAGATCAGTAAAGTCTAACTCATCCGGGTCAGACCAAGAGTTGTAATAATCAACATGACGGCCCAAATAAGGCGGATCAGCATAAACCAAATCACCTTCGCCTAAAGCGGAGAGAGTTGCTCGAAAATCAGAGACGACGAAGTTCCAATCGTTCGTGGAAATCATCTTTGAAACACGCTTGATTTGATTCACTATCTTGGTGACATAAGACTGGCTGAAGCGTCCGTCTTTCCTACAATAGGGTACATTGAATTTTCCGAGGCGATTAAACCTGATCATGCCGTTAAAGCAGGATCTATTTAAGAACAGAAAGTCCAATGAGTTTGGCCGAGTATTAAAACGGTCTCGTATCTCATAGTAATGATCTTCCCCCTTGTGTCGTAATCGATCTCCTTCCTCCGTTAGAAACATCTTGGCTAAGGCCGGGGTCAGAACTTCGCTTTGAACGTCCTGATAGAAACGAATGATATGGGGATTAGAATCACAAAGGAGTGCTTTTTTCGGCTGGATGTTAAGTGCAACAACACATGAACCACAGAATGGCTCAACCCAGCGCTCAAAAGGCACAACTTCTGCAACCCTTCGAATTTCTCCGACAAGTTTAGTTTTTATTCCCTGGCACTTCAGCGGGG
>DIYZ01000102.1:0-2542 GCA_002427845.1 Chloracidobacterium sp. UBA6041
AGCGAATGGTCGCGGGAAACGAAAGCCTGTTTTCGTAGGCTGCTTTGCATTTCGTCGGCTGCGTCGTGATGTGAAGGTAGCTTGGCGCAAACGTTAAATATTTTCCCGCTTTGAAAGAGAACGCGCCGCCCACTCGTTCATCAACCGGCCGGCTCAGATTGCGGCCCACGCGTAATGTGCCCAGAAAGACGGCCTCAACCATCTTGTTGAGCGGCACAGACACCTGGAGATCGTTCCAACTCTGAACGTCGGAACGCGATGGCTTTGATTGGGCCGAAAGTATGCTGGCGCCAAGCAGCAAAAGCGCCAGTCCTATGCATAAACAAAACCATCGCTTGGTTTTCATTTGCTGCTGTCGGGGCCAGGAGACGCTCGAGAATCGCTGGGAAGTATCGTGAAAGAGGTCAGCCCGATAAAAACCCGGTCGCCTTGCCGCAGCTTTGTGGCCATTGACTCCGGCTTTGGGCGCGTCGCAATGATTGGCTTTGCCGTCTGGCTTTCCGGAGTTTCGGTAGTTAGATAGTAAGGTGTATCGCCCGCGTCACAAGCGGCGCTACCCCCTGGATCGAGCCTGATACGCAGTCGCTCGTAAGCGCCGACAAAACTTATCTCTTCCACTATGCCGCTCAAGAGACAAGCATGACCGCTGGGAAGCGTCTGTGTCTTGCTCACCGAAACGTCTTCCGGACGAAAGATCAGCTTGACGGATTGGCCCTCGGAAAACTTCGCCACGTCTATTCGCGCCGGAATCTGCACGGAACCAACCTCGACATGCCCGTTATGAATCGTCCCTTCGAGAATATTCGCGGCACCCAAAAACGTTGCGACATACTCAGTGGCCGGATTGTTATAGACCTCGCTGGGCGTGCCAATCTGATCAATATGGCCCAATCTGATCACGGCAATCCGGTCGCCCAGTTCAAGCGCCTCTTCCTGATCGTGAGTTATGAAGATCGCAGGCACGTTTACTTTCCTTAACAAGGCGCGAATCTCGCGCCTCAGATGCACGCGAGTCTGCGCGTCAAGCGCACCGAATGGTTCATCGAAAAGCAAAACCTCCGGCTTGTAAGCTAGGGTGCGCGCGATTGCGACGCGCTGTTGTTGCCCACCGGAAAGTTGCGACGGATATTTCTTGCGATGCTCTTCCAATTGCACCAGCGACAGAAGTTCATTTACGGTTTGCTTGATTTGCTTGCGGCTGCGTTTCCTAATCCGGAGTCCGTAGCCAATGTTTTTTTCCACTGTCATCTTGGGAAAAAGCGCATACGATTGAAAGATCACGCCAACTCCGCGCTCGCGAGCGGGAAGCTCGGTCACATCTTTGCCGTGCAGCATGATCTTGCCGGTGTAGGGCTGTTCCAGACCGGCAATGATTCGCAGGATCGTAGTCTTTCCGCTTCCGGAGGCGCCGAGCAACACGAGCGCTTCACCTTCGGCAACATCAAACGAGATGTTTTCGAGCACAACCGTCTTACCGAAAAACTTGCTGACGCCGACGACGCTGGCCGCCGTCTGCGACACGCTTTCCTTAAAATCAGGAGTCACCGATTGTTTCATCATCCTGGCCACTTGAGCCATCGGCAGTTTCCTCAGTCAAGACTAAATGCCTGATCGACGAAGTTCATTTGCCGGTCGTCTAATCAATCTACATCGAGCCAATCTCGCGCAAAAAACAGCACGCTAAAAATCAGGAACGAAAAGAGCGCGAGCACGATCGCAATTGCATTAGCGGCCTCGATCTGTCCCTCATTGAATTTAGCGAAGATGTAAAGCGGCGCGGTTTGTGTTCGACCCGCCAGATTTCCCGAAACTAAAATCGTCGATCCAAACTCGCCGACCGCGCGCGCGAAAGTCAGGAGTGCCCCGGAAACGATCGCGCCGCGCAGCGAAGGCAGCGTAACATGCCAAAAAGTTTGCACGCGCGTCGCTCCAATGGTCGCTGATGCTTCCTCAAGCGAGCGACTCATCGTGTCGAACACGGGCTTGATCACGCCAAACGCCAACGGAAACGTCACGAAGATATTCGCCAGAATAATCGCGCCGGCAGTGAACATGATTTGAATTCCCTGCGGCCTCAGAAAGCGCCCGAGCGTTCCGTAGGGCCCCCACAAGAGCAGTAGCGCAAAGCCGGCGACCGCGGTCGGGATGGCCGTAGGCAGTGAGATCGTGACGATGAGCGCATTGCGTCCCAGGAAGTTGTATCGCGAGAGCACGTAAGCGGCGAACAGGCCGAAGAGTACATTAAACAGCGTCGCCCAAAAACTCGTGGCCATCGAAAGCTTGAGCGCAAAAATAGCTTCGGGCGCAGTCAGTGCCGCCCAAAAGTTTCCGAGTCCGTTGCTGGTGCCGAAAATAAAGATCGAGGCGAGCGGTAAGAAGACTAACGGCAGCATCATGAACACAAGCATGCCGATGCTTAATGGTCGCGCGACGTCGAAGCCGCGCACGTGACGCATTGTTGGTATTAACGAACTCATCGCTGTTTCGCGTGCACCGTAAATCGTGAACCGGAAACCGACTACGATTCACGATTTACGATTCA
>DIYZ01000102.1:2703-7461 GCA_002427845.1 Chloracidobacterium sp. UBA6041
ACGGTTTCCGATTTACGATCCACTACTTCGTTTTCTGCACCTGATTCTTGAAGACTTGTTCGATTACTTCCGGGTAGGCCTTGCTCCAGCCGCCGAAGTAATCAATTGTAAACGGCCGCTCAATGTGGCCGAACGCTTTGTTCTCTTCATTGAACGCATTGTTCGTCACAGAATAGAAATGAAATTTCACAAAAGCTTTCTGAGCTTCGTCGCTCCAAAGATATTGTATGAAAGCATCCACCACCGGTCGTTTTGCCGCGGTAACGTTTCGATCGATGACTACCACCGGATGTTCACTAAAGATCGTCGCCTGGGGAGTAACAATCTCAACGGGCTTTCCCGCTTCTTTCATCAGCATCCCTTCCAGCTCATAGGTAACCAAGGCATCGCCAAACCCCGTCTCAAACTGTGTCCGGGCCTCGCGCGCCGAACCGGGAGTTGAGATGACGTTGCGCCAGATCGCTTGCAGCATTTGGAGCGCACGAGCGCGATCAGGCTCACCAGACTGCTTCTCCGACTTCACCAGCTCCGATCCATAAATCGCCAGGATGGACCATTGTGCCCCGCCGGAACTGACCGGATCCGGATGGACGACTTTAACGCCTGGTTTGGCCAGATCAGCGAAGTCATGTATGCCCTTGGGGTTTCCCTGCTTGACGAGGATGACGAACGGAGTTTTGTTTACAATTCCATTATGTGGCAAGGCGTGCCAGTCAGACGTCACGAATCCACTCTGTTTCAAACGCATTGCATCCCGGTCAATGGAAAGGATTGCAACGTCGGCACTGACGCCTTGTAAAATCTGATTTGTTATAGTTTCCGATCCGGCAAACGAAGAAGTGAAGCGTACGTCCTGGTTGTGATCTCGTTTCCACTGTGCGGCAAAGCCGGGATAGATGGCCTTCTCCATCGATTCCTTCATTATCGAGAAGCCGTATAGAGTGATATTAATGCCGCCGGATTCCGCGGGTGGCTGCGGCAGGCAACTACTCATGAGCAGAGCGAAGCCCAGTAACAACGTGCAAATGCATAAGGCTCTATTGAATGTGCGCGTCCTCAAGAGAAACTTCCCTTTCTCACTTTGTCCGCGCCCTACTGAAGAGCGACGGCTCTGGGTTGCGGGGTATTAGTGGTCTATACCACACCTTCGCCTTTTCTGTGAAGATAGGACACTACCAAATATGCTCACGGGTTGCATTTGTTCGTTCTGCCAAGCTATTAGCTTGCGAAAAAACTTACGATTTGCATTGCTGGAAGGAAACATTGGAACACTCCGGAAGAAGCCCCTTATGATGGCCGTATCGCGCTTCTTAGCATGAAAAATATTCAGCAACCGCAGACAGGACGCGGCAATTTGTTGCCGGAACAGCGAACGGCGGATTCTCAGACTGGTATCCGATAATGAAAAAGCTCCTAATCGCCTGTGCCGTGCTTATCTCCATAAGCTGCCGCTCCCCGGCTCCACAGAACAATAACCGTGAGTCTTCCGAGTTGATTGTGGCAGCCGCTGCCAATCTGACTGACGCTTTCGCGGAGATTGGGCCACGGTTTACGAGCGAGACTGGTATCGGCGTGGTGTTTAGCTTCGGCGCTACGGCGGATCTCGCAAAGCAAATTGAAAATGGCGCCCCCTTTGACGTATTCGCGGCCGCTGACAGCACTCATGTCGAGCTGCTCGAACGCGAAGGTTTACTGACGCCAGGGACGCGGGCGCTTTACGCGCGCGGACGGTTGGTAATGTGGCTGCCGGCCGGCAGCAGTCTAAAGGTCGCGCGCATTGAAGATGTCACCGGGAAAGCCTTTGAAAGAATAGCTATCGCAAAGCCTGATATTGCTCCCTATGGGCAAGCGACGGTGGAAAGTCTTCAAGCGATGGGAATCTGGAGCCAGGTAGAACCGAAGATTATTTACGCGCAGAGCGTTTCTCAAGCGAAGCAGTACGCCGCTACCGGCAACGCCGAGGCGGCCTTCATTCCGCTGGCGCTCGTGAAGCCGGGCGAAGGAAATTACATCGAAGTAAACGACGGGCTGCACCGGCCCATCGATCAGGCGCTGGGAATAATAAATGCCTCGCCGAAACAAGCAGGCGCCCGGCGCTTTGTAGATTTTCTCCTGAGTCAGCAAGGGCAGGACCTTCTTTCGCAGAAGGGCTACAACAAACGGCCTCCGCAGTAGTTCGCGCGGTTTCAACTACGGGTAAATTGATTGGCCAAACAAACTGAAGTCGAATCGGCGGACCATGCGGCGCACGCGATGCCTTCCTGGCGCGAAGTGTTTCTTTACTTTCTGATGCTGGGCTTTGTGAATGTTGGTGGACCGGTGGCGCAAATCACAATGATGTACAGCCACATGGTTGAGCGCAAACATTGGTTGTCGAATGATCGCTTCGTCAAGATTATGAGCTTCTGCCACATGCTGCCTGGTCCCGAAGCGTTACAACTCGCCATTTATGTTGGTTATCTCAAACGACGTTTGCTGGGTGGAATTCTCGCGGGCCTTACTTTCGTGCTGCCCGGCGCAGTAGTAATGGTGATCCTCAGTTGGCTCTACGTCACTTATGGACGCCTGCCACAAGTGAATAACGTTCTTTATGTATTGAAACCGGCAGTGCTCGGCATCATTTGCGCAGGCATCATCAAACTGGGGCGCGCGGCTATAACAAGTGTCTTTCTCGGCTTCCTGCTAATCGGCGCATTTGCAGCAATGTATTTCGCGCGAGTCAACTTCCTCTTGATAATGATAGGCGCAGCTGTCTTAAACTGTCTTTACGACGAAGGGTGGCCTCGTTTGCGCAAACAGAAGGCAATGCCCTCCGTCATGCTGGCGACGTTTCTCAGCGCGTTTCCCTTCAGCGGTTCGCGCTGGTTTCAAATGGCCTGGCTATTCCTAAAGACCGGGCTCTTCAGTTTTGGTGGGGCTTACGCTTCAATCATTTTCCTTGAGCGGGGTGCCGTCAACGAACACGGTTGGATTTCAGCGGGCCAATTGCTCGATGGTGTAGCGCTCAGCGTCGCTACGCCCGGACCGTTCATGCTCTTCACTACCTTCGTTGGCTATTTGGCCGGAGGAATCCCGGGCGCGGTACTGGCGACATTCCTCGTTTTTCTGCCATCTTTTGTGTTCGTTCTCGTTGGCGCGCGCTACTTCGAACAGGTCCGCCAGAACCGTTTCATTCAAGCATTCCTCGCCGGCGCGAGCGCGGCAGTGGTGGGAATCATAGTTGTCGTTTCCCTCGATCTCGCACCGGAAGCCCTCGTTGGACTGCCCAGTATCGTCATAACGCTTACTGCTTTTCTTCTAATCACACTATTGCGAGTGGACGTGGCGCTGATCGCGGTAGGAGCAATAACAACGGACCTTATCTACGCCAATGCGAAGGCGATGTTCTAGATCCTGTCGTTGCTTTACGGAGACTACCACCCCAGAAAACCCCCTGCTAAACGCAGACAGCTTGCTTTGTACAGCAACGTACAGATAAGATTCATCCTCATGAATTAGTCTGCGCTCATCGACCCCCGAATTTGCTTTTTTAGTCTTCTATTTTAGCTGATTGCAAACTGATGATTGTTGTGCGCCCCATAACCTGGTCAACGATAGAGCTATGAGAATTTTACTGTATAACCCTGACAACGGTGTGACGCGAAACTTCATGCCTCACCTTTGGATGTTTCTCCTGCAAACGCTCACGCCTCCTGGTCACGAAGTTTTGTTGGTTGATGGAAACGCGCGCCCGATGAGTGAAGAGGAACTCGTTAAGTTTGTCCTCGATGAGGGTATCGGGCTCGTCGGGATCGGCGCCATGACCAGAATGGCAGCCCGAGCTTACCGTATGGCGGATGCCGTCCGCGCAGTTGGAGTGCCAGTCGTGATGGGTGGCCCACACGTCACAGAAGTTCCGGATGAACCTCTCGGTCGAGACGGCGGTCCGCGCCATGCTGACGCAATTGCGCTGGGCGAAGCTGACGAAACCTGGGCGCAGATAGTTGCAGACGCGGAGAATGGGTGTCTCAAAGAAATCTATGCGCCGCTTGATGAGACCGGGAAAGAGCGCAAGCCAAGTTTGCAACCATATCCTTCGATTCCCTGGGACCGAATGGACCTTGAGCAGTTCAACATGGTTCCGAAATTCGCGCGATCATTTTTGGCGAAGCAGGGCTCCGGTTGGGGCGCGGTCCGCGTAGTACCCATTGAATCGGGACGAGGTTGTCCCTATGGTTGTGAATTTTGCACGGTCACCGGATTCTTCGGCGACTCGATAAGATTTCGTTCAAACGAGAGCGTGGTGAACGAACTTCTGCGGCTCAAGAAGCATGCCCGCGCAAATCGCAGTCAGGTAATAGTCTTTTTCATCGATGACAACTTTGCCATTAACATCAAACGCACCAAATCGCTCTTGCGCGATATCATCGCCGCGAATGCACAGTTGCCATGGATCGCTCAGATTAGCGCCAACCTTTTGCGCGACGAGGAGTTGGTAGATTTGATCGCTGCGTCTGACGGTAAGTGGGTTTTCATTGGTATGGAGTCGATTGATTCGGTGAATCTGGCGGACGTAAATAAGAGCTTCAATAAGCCTGCGGAGTATGGCGCCGTGCTCGACCGGCTCGCCAGGCGAAACATCTACGCTATCACGTCCTTTATTATCGGCCTGGACAATGACACGCCTGGAGTTGCCGCGCGGACCCTGGAACAAATAGAGAGCTGGCCGCCGGGACTGCCCGTCTTCGGACAACTCACGCCTTTCCCCGCAACACCCCT
>DIYZ01000102.1:7704-11914 GCA_002427845.1 Chloracidobacterium sp. UBA6041
ATTCCCCAGACGCAAATAGAGTTAAACGAGGCATGGGCAAGATCCTACAGCCCGAAGAGGAATCGGGAAGTCCTGGCAACCCTCAGTGATCACCCGCTTAACTATCGCGTGATACATTTCATCATGCGTATGTTCTTCCGCGGCATTTATTTTCCGCAGATGAACACGCGTGCCTGGATCAAAGTGCTCCTACAAAACCGCCGCGCGATTTTCAGCCTTTCCCGGGAAGCCATCGGCGCGATCCGATCTTCCAAGAAGAATAAGAAGCGCATTGGCGGCGCGCCTGCCACTGCGATGAACGAAAGAAAAGCGGCTTGATCCAATCCGCCGCTTCCGCAACCCGCGTCGAGAATGATGATGTCGTCTCTGGGTAATAGCGAGTCGCGCCCGCTTATCTGACTCAACGAGCGGATCCTCTCCCCCATTCATAATCGTTTTAGGTCCACTTCTGGGCGAATGACGACGCCATGAAGTTGGCAACCGGACTTCGCCGCGCCCTGGAGAAAACCAATTCGGCCAAATAGTCTACCTGTTTAAAGAAACTTCATCGGAGACGACCACGAACAGATCAAGTTTCAACCTCAAACTACAAACTCGATCGTTTCGTTTGGCTGCGGATGTAGTACTATGACCGCGCGGAACAGCCCCCAAGACTAATCCGCGAAGGGTTTCCCGGTAATGCGTAATTTCCTCGCGCGAAGCACTATCGCCATCCTGCTTGCGCAACAACTCCTAAGCCCAACCGTCGCTTTCAGTCAGGGAGAAGTTCGCCAGAGACGAACGCAAGCGCTGCCCGAACCGCAAAAGACTTCTTCACCGATGCCCTCGGGCGAATGGAAGTCGCCGCCTACTCCCACGATTGTTTCCCTGGATCAACTCAACGCGCCATCGTCGTCCAAAGAAGAACCTACTATTCGCGTCGCTCTTGCCACCGATGCACGCTCGGCAACAATTTCTACCAGCGGCCACTTGATGAACGCCACGGATATGGCGACGACGCTGGTCGCCTTAAACGTTCCGCGCGTGCGCGTCGAACCTCGTCTCCTGTCACCGTTGCCCGCCGTCGAAAACGAAGCAACTTATCAACTGCGGATAGCGGGGCTCTCTTCGCGAACCGAGGCTGAACAAAAATCTCGGGACGTGCGCGAAGCGAGCAGCCTGGATTCGCAAGTCGCTCTTGATTCCGAAACAAAAACCTGGACACTGCTGATTGGCCCACGGGGCCCGCGCGCTGAAGCAGAAGAACTGCGCACGCGATTGGAAGAATCAGGTTTCGATGCTTCGGTTTTTCCACTTGGCGGTGGGGCTTCTCCAGCTAACCAAACGTCTGCCGGGACCACTCTCGCAAAAAGTGGTATTTATCAGTCTAATTCCGGCCAGCCGGCTCCTCGTGGTTTTCGTTCTGCGTCTCGATCGAGTGTGCCTTCGCGGGAAGTTGTGGCATTTGCGCCTGGCGCAGGTCGCCTGTTTAGCTCGAGTGCGCCGGTGACGTTTGCATCGGACAACGAAACCGCGCCCGTTCGTTTTGACGATCGACCCTATCGCGGACGCATCGAAGTTTTTACAAACACGCGCGGCGCGCTGACAGTTGTTAACGTGCTGGGATTGGAAGATTACGTTAAGGGTGTCGTGCCTAACGAACTTTCCGCCGGCGGCTATCCGTTGTTGGAGGCGCATAAGGCCCAGGCGATCGCGGCCCGGACCTATGCGCTGCGCAATCGTGGGCAGTTCATGTCGCAGGGTTACGATCTCTTGCCTACTACCCGCTCGCAGGTTTATCGCGGCCTTGTCTCGGAGAACGCTCTTTCTTCGCGGGCGGTCGATGAAACGCGCGGGCTGATCGCCACTTACGATGGTGAACCAATAAACGCTCTCTACACTTCGACGTGTGGCGGCCGCACGGAAGATGCGCAAAACATCTTTAACGACGCAGTGCCTTATCTAAGAGCACGCGAGTGTGCGGCTGAAGGCCGGGCCGCTCTCGCTCCGTTCGTAATCAAAACATCGCGAGAGCCTGCCGAACTTAAGGAGGAACAAAACGTTCCGCTGGCCCGAGATGTTGCCCTTCTTGCGGTTCAAAATTTCACTTCACTGCGGACGCGCGTTACCGATTCGTGGGCCGCGGCGGAAGCGCCGGCCGCCGAAGTTCGGGGTTGGCTGGCTTCAGTTGCGAGACTTTCACGTCAGATTGCCCCGACCGTTACCGACGAAGTGAACCGGCCGCCGGCATTCGCAACTGCACTAAACGCGGCGGTGTTTGGTGAAAGTCGCGGTGGCACACTACTGAACGATGCCGACGTTGACTACTTTCTGGCGCTGCGAGATGCCGGCGAGATACCCAAGAGCAACCGCGCCGACGTAGCCCTGCTCATTCGCGACGGATACTTGCCGGTTTTTCCCGACGCGACATTGCGCCCGCGCGAGCCGCTCTCGCGCGCTCGTGCGCTGCATTCGCTCGCGCGCATTCTGGAGGCGCGTGGACTGCTGCAACTACAGAAAGGAACTGCACGGCCCACCGCGAATGACGCCCTGATTCTCCGAACCAAAGTAAAGGACCAGCCGATCAAGATTGCCGCCGACTCTTTCCTGTTTCGTCAGATTGGGGAAAACATCTATCCTGTACGCTCCGTGGCCCTGGTCGGGGGCGAATCGGTAACGTTTCATGTGAACGGATTAGGTGAGGTCGACTATCTCGAGGTGCTTCCCGCCTTCAACGGCGCGGCGGCAGATCGCTTCTCGCCGTTTACAAACTGGACAACGGAGTTATCAGTCGGCCAGGTGCAGGCGCGGTTGGGCCACGCTGCCGGCGGAATCGGATCGCTGGTTGATTTGCGCGTCGTCTCTCGCGGCGCCTCTCGCAGAGCGGTGGACCTCGAAGTTATCGGCACTGAAGGGACCGGACACGTGCGCGGCGGACGCATTCGCTCGGCGCTTGGTTTGCGCGAACAACTCTTTGTGATCGACCGCAAGTATGACGAAAACGGACGAGTCACCGGATTCACTTTCATCGGGCGCGGCTGGGGTCACGGGGTAGGCATGTGCCAGGTTGGCGCTTACGGTCTGGCGCGCCAGGGCTTTACCTACGAACAAATTCTGAAGGCGTATTACACGGGCATTGAGTTGACAAAAATGTATTAAGCACAAAAAGCGCGTTAGATGAATCAACAGCGCATGAGCGTTGTTAACTCGCGACGATGGTTACGGTGCGATAACCGTAATTGATTGTAAGCTTAAACTTCGTGACTTTGGATGATGAACCCATCCGAGAAAACCACCCGTGACGCTGTATGTCGTGCCCGACTGTCCCTTGTGCGCAGATGCGCGCTTTTGGTTACAGCAGCATGGTGTCGCTTACATCGAGCGTGATGTCGCAGGCGATTTCGGAGCTTTGCGCACGATGTATAAGTTGACGCAACAACGATTCGTTCCCGTGTTTGCAGCAAATGGGCGAGCTCTCGTCCGTCCAACTGGTGAAGAGTTGGCAGAATTCCTCTTATGAGCCATTGATGCGCTTTTCTCGTAACCAGATAATCGGCGCGCTCCTGCTGCTGGCGCTCCTCTGGATGGTAATTCTCTACCGCGTGTTATTCTCTCGCGCGTGAGCGCACTCGAATCTCACGGTCCCGTTTTCGCGATCGTTGGCCCGACGGCTTCCGGCAAGAGCCCGCTGGGAATCGAAATAGCTTTGCGACTTGGCGGCGAGATTATTAACTGCGATTCGGTGCAGGTTTATCAGGGTATTCAGATTGCCACTGCCAAGGTCCCGGTTGCAGAACGTAGAGGGGTCCCTCATCACCTCATCGATTTCGTTTCGCCTAACATCAACTACACAGCGGGCGATTGGGCGCGTGAAGCCGCGCTTAAGATTGAAGACATAGAAGGACGAGCGCGCCTGCCAATACTTGTAGGCGGCACCGGTCTGTATCTGCGCGCGTTGCGTAATCCTTTTTTTCAGAGTCCCCAAACCGATGAAGATGTTCGTCGCCGAATCAACGAGTTGCGGCAACGTCACGGACCGGAGCACCTTCATCGACTTCTCCAGAAGCTCGATCCTGAAAGCGCCGCGGAGCTTTATCCACGCGACTGGCCGCGGGTGCAACGCGCGATCGAGGTGCGCTTACAGACCGGTATACCAATGTGGCAACAGAAAAGTCAGCGGCCCCAACCTCACGAGAGCGCCCGGCGGCTGCGCGTCATCGTGCTGAATCCA
>DIYZ01000257.1 GCA_002427845.1 Chloracidobacterium sp. UBA6041
ACGTTGGGACAGTACTGATTACTTATTACTCATTATTACTCATCACTCATTCACTTTTCCACCGATGAACGTATTACTTCTTAACCAGTGTTTCTATCCGGATGTGATGGCCACCGCGCAGCAGCTTACGGATCTGGCGGTGGGGCTTACGAAAGAAGGGCACCGAGTAACGGTTATTGCCAGCGATCGTGGATACGACGATCCGTCGCAACGCTTCCCGCGGCGTGAAACCTGGAACGGCATCGAGATCATTCGCATTCCCTCGCTGGTGCTGGGAAAGAAATCCAGATGGCGCCGAGCCCTCAACTTTGCGAGCTTTCTTTGCAACTGCGCCTTGCGATTGTTGCTGCTCCCGCGCTTTGACGTTGTCGTTGCGCTGACTTCACCGCCGCTTATCTCGTTTCTCGGTTCACTTTTTGTGCGCCTCAAGGGCGGCGAGTTTTTCTTCTGGGTGATGGATCTTAACCCTGATGAAGCGATAGCGGCTGGTTGGTTGAAGGCAGATTCATTTTCCGCAAAGGTTCTGGGCCGGCTGCTGCGTTACAGTTTGCTCCACGCCCAGGGGATTATTGCGCTGGACCATTTCATGAAAGAGCGGATTGTGGCAAAGGGCGTTTCGCCACAGTTAGTAACAGTTTTGCCTCCGTGGGCCCACGAAGACAACGTGACCTTCGATCCTGCGGGAAGGGAGGCCTTTCGCAGAGAGCATCACCTCGAAGATAAGTTCGTGGTAATGTATGCGGGTAACCACAGTCCCTGCCATCCTTTGGATACGTTGGTTGAAGCGGCCAGCCGGTTATCGAGTGCAGAAAAGATTGTTTTCTGTTTTGTTGGCGGCGGCAGCGAGCAAGAGAAGGTAAGAGAGTTTGCGGAGCGCCATAGTTTAGGCAACATTCGTTGTCTGCCTTACCAGCCTTTTGCCATGTTGGCGGGCTCGCTTTCCGCGGCAGACCTGCATGCGGTCGTAATGGGCGCTGAATTTGTTGGAATTGTCCACCCATGCAAACTTTATAATATATTGACGACAGGTATTCCTTTCCTTTATGTCGGCCCTGAGAAGAGCCATATCACTGAGATTGCTGCGCAAAATCACGGTGACTACCGGGCCTATACCGCAAGACATGGCGACGCAAACAACGTGGTTGGGCATATTCGGGAGGAAATGAGAAGGAAGTCGCACGGAGAAGAAAGCCCGGTTCCAGACATTGCGGCTTCGTTTTCCAGGAAGATCCTGCTACCGCGGATGATTAAGCTTTTGGAATCGCAGGTCGTGGCCAACAAACAAATTGCCAATCAGGCCGAAACGACGAATCGTCTTTCTGCGACGCAAAATTAATTCTGAAACAGAGTTCCCCGCATTCTAGAGAGGTAACGCCCCCTTGAATACCTATTTCGCCCTGTTCTTAATTGCGACCTTCGCATCGCTAATTATTACGCCGCTGATCCGGAGATTCTGCGAGCGATTCAAATTGCTCGATGTGCCCACGGATGGTCGCCGGGTTCACACGAATGCCGTACCCCGGCTGGGCGGGGTGGCAATTTATGCTTCGCTTGTGCTGGCGCTTTCCACGCTTCCGCTGGTTTCAAATCTGCTGACGCAGTCGCTGTGGTCCCACACATCGGAACTTTTTGTAGCGTTGGTTCCTGCCTCGCTCGTCTTGCTGCTGGGCATGTACGACGATCTGCGTGGCACAAACGCGGCGGTGAAGTTTATCGGTCTCGGGGCGATCGCCTCTTTGTTTTACGCCATGGGCGGAAGGATAGAGGTGCTCGCGGTTCCGTTTGTGGGAACGATTCACTTTCATCCGGTACTCGGATTTTTGATCACAGTGTTTTGGCTGGTGGCAATTTCCAATGCCTTTAATCTGATTGATGGCATGGACGGGCTTGCTCCCGGAGCAGCGCTGTTTGCATCAATCGTCATCTTTATAGTGTCGTTGTCCGGAGACAACCCGTTGATGATCGTAGTCACGTTGGTGCTCTGCGGCTCGCTCGCTGGTTTCCTTCGTTACAACTTCAATCCCGCTTCAATATTTCTCGGAGACTCCGGCGCGCTCTTTGTGGGCTTCCTGCTCGCCGCTTTATCAGTGCTTGGCACTCAGAAGGCAACGACAGCAGTCGCGGTAATCACTCCTATTCTCGCGTTTGGTTTGCCGGTCGTTGACACAGGCGTCACCATGGCCCGGCGACTTATCAGCGGGCGACCCATCTTCCAGGGAGACGGCGAACACATACACCACATGCTGCTTGCTCGCGGGTGGTCGCAGCGTCGCGTGGTGCTGATCCTTTACGGGGTCTGCGCGGTGTTTGGCTTGCTGGCTGCGCTTTCCACCAAAACATCCTCGCCGGTAACCGGCCTTGTGTTGTTTGTGATCGCGGTCGCGGTGATAGTTGCGGTCGGGCACTTGCGCTATCACGAAATGGACGAACTGCGCGCTGGAGTGAAACGCACGGTGGGTGATCGTCGAGTTCGAGTTGCAAACAACATCCGTGTGCGGCGCGCTAGTCTGGCGCTTTCCAAGGCCTCCAATCTCAATGAGCTGTTTGAGGCTATCAGGCAGATGCTGGAGTTTGAAGAGTTTGCTTACGCGAATGTACAGCTCGGGCAGCCTGGTCGCGCGGAAGTGAATGAGCGGGCGTTTAAGGCGAGTGAGCAGCGCCGCCCGATGCAACGGATCGAATTGCGGAATGGGCGGATTGTGTGGTCCTGGAAGCGCGAGGGCGTCGATGAAGACGAAGTGATCGGGTCGAACGATTTCTGGTGTTTCCGTTTCCCGCTTTCAAAGGAAGGCGTCGAATGGGGTTGGATGAATCTTTATCGACCGCTCAATGGCGCGCCTTTGTTGCTCGACATGAACTATCTGGCTGGAATACTGAGAACCGAACTTTCAGAAGCTGCCGCGCGCGTTCTGCAGTCGTTTGAAAAGCCAAAGACTTCCGGTGCCGTGCCTTTAAGAATGACCACGGGGAAACTTGCCGGTTAATGTCGCAGGCAACCACGGCGAAATTGGTCACCGGCGACCGGGTGACTCTTGAGCCACGGGTGGCACGCATTCTGGGAAGCATCGTTTTCATCTCGCTACTCGGATTAATTGCATTTACCGCCATTCCTTACGGCACCGCGCATGCCTGGTGGAAAGCATTATTCGTCGCCATAGTTTTCGCCCTCACCATTATCTGGCTAATCGAAGGCTTCTTAAGTAACTCATGGATAGCTGACGGCTGGCCGGTTGTCCTGCCTGCCCTAGCGCTGGCGTTCTTTTCTCTGTTGCAAACTCTGCCGACGGGAAAGCGGGGCGGCAGTTTGGCAAGCATCAACTACTCGCCCTGGAACACAATCAGCGCCGACCCTTACCAAACGCGCTTCTTTGTTCTGCAACTGCTGGCACTGACCCTCACAGGAATCTTCTTATTCCGTTACGCATCTACCCAGCGCCGGCTGAGAATCCTGATGAATGTAGTGATCGGAGTTGCAGTTGCGAGCGCTATCTTCGGCATTCTGCGGCAGACGATGCAGCACGGGACGGCGTTTGGGTTACCGTTTACTTCTGCCGAGATGGGTTATGGTCAGTTTATCAATCGCAACCATTTCGCGTTCCTGATGGAAATGGGTTTTGGTTTGTCGCTGGGGATGATCCTCGGCGGCGTGAAAAGGGATAAGGCGCTGATTTACTTTGCGGCTCTATTACCATTGTGGACTGCCCTTGTTGTTTGCGGTTCGCGAGGCGGTCTCGTTGCAATGCTTGCTCAGGTCATTGTGGCCGTTCTGCTGTTTGGTCTGGTTATGCGAACGGGAAAAGGAGATGAACCCAGCTCGAAGGTCATTAAGCTTGCCCGCTCGCTGCCCGTGCGTTTGATCTTGTTGCTGGTTCTTGTTTTGGGGATTCTTTTCGGCACCCTGTGGCTTGGAGGAGATCGTCTCGCCGCAAGGCTAGAGGACTCGCGCAACGAGTTCGGCGGCGACAGCACGGACCGCCTGGGAGTAAAGAG
The DNA here is from genome assembly GCA_002427845.1 of Chloracidobacterium sp. UBA6041. Lineage (GTDB taxonomy): Bacteria > Acidobacteriota > Blastocatellia > Pyrinomonadales > Pyrinomonadaceae > PSRF01. The sequence goes on from DIYZ01000257.1 coordinate 3,991, forward strand.
GCAAGACGTTTGGCGAACGACGCTGCGAATGTTTGCCGCTCATCCGATTCTGGGAGTCGGAATGAATGGATACTGGATTGCCGTTCCCACGTATCACAATGCGTCCGGCACGATGACCCCACAGGAGGCCCACAACGATTATCTCGAACTCCTTGCCAGCGGGGGAATTGTGGGTTTTGCTATCGGTATTTGGTTTGCAGCACAGGTCTTTCGCGCGACAAGGGAAAATTTGCGCTCGCCGAATCGGTTCCGCCGCGCGGCCTGCTTCGGAGCTGCAATCGGCATTGCCGGAGTGGCAGTTCACAGTCTCGTAGATTTTGGTCTGCACATGATCATCAACGCGCTGGTTTTTACAACCTTAATAGTGATTGCCACGTCCACGCCGCAATGCGAAAGCAAGCTCGCAACCGATCATGACTAAGTCCCCGCATCTGAATCGTGCTGTAGCACTGTTGCTGGCGATGTCTTTGACGTCTTCGATGGTCATTGCGCTGGTGCCGCAGGTTGCCGGCGGAGCCAGTGCCTTTCAGGGACAAGACATCATGGGCGGCGCGTCTATTGTTTTTAAACGCCCGCAACGTGTGCGCGATCTTGTTGGTGGGGCGGCCATGCTCGTCGTCAAGCGGCAGAACCGGCCGGCAGTAAGGGCGGCCGAAGTCGCCAGAAACACACCTCCCGATCGGCGCAAACCGCGTCCGCGGCCGGGCGAGCCTGAAGTTTTGGAGGCGAAGCTCTCTGAATCAGACCAGGGCGAGGCTTTCAAGAGTCAGGGAAACACCTACTATGATCTGGGAGACTTCACTCACGCGATTGAAGCCTACCTCAGTGCTTTGCAGCACACGCCCACCGATCCGGTGATCTTCAATAATCTTGGCGCTGCTTATTTCAGGACGGGCAAGAACACGGAGGCTGCGGAAGCGTTTAAGAAGTCGCTGGCGCTCAAGCCGAATGACCCGGACGCTGTTTTCAACCTGGGAATCGCGTACAGCTCCCTTGAGAAATACGGTGAGGCGGTAGATGCGTTCAAAGAAGCTGTCCGGATCAAAACAGATTGGGGCGAAGGTTATAACGCGCTCGGAGACAGCTATCTCAGTCTCAACCGTTACGCAGAAGCTGCCAACGCCTATGAACATGCGGTGCGAATTCAACCAGACAACGCAACGGCGTTTAGTAATCTTGCTTTTGCTTATGACAAGCTGGGAATGCTTGCGCAGTCGATTGATGCTTTGCAGAAGACCGTCAAGCTCAAACCTGAAGACGCGTTGGCCCACAATAATCTTGGCGCAAGTTTGTATAAGGCCAGCCGCTACGCGGAAGCGATAGAGGCGTTCAGCAACTCCATTCGTTTGAAGCCGGCTGATCCGGAAGCGCTCAACAATTTAGGCGCGGCGTATTATATAACCGAGCAATACGCGAAAGCGCTCGATGCCTTTACACGGGCGACGATCGCGAATCCGGATTTTGCGGACGCACAATACAATCTTGGGAACGCTTACTACTTGTTGGGAAAATATCCGGAAGCGGCGAAAGCTTACCGCGAAGCTATCCGCCTCAAACCGGATTACGCGGAAGCTCGCACCAACCTCGGCAGTTTGCTGATAGCCATGAATGAGTATCGGCAGGCAGTCACCGAGTTGCAAGAGGCGATTCGCCTCAAGCCCGACAACTCCGTGTCATATAACAATCTTGGTTATGCCTACCTGAAGATTGGCGAGGCAAGCGAGAAGACCGAAGCCGAGGCGTCTTATCGAAAAGCGGTGGATGCCTTCAAGGAAGCGCTGCGCCTCAAGCCCGATTACGCAAGGGCACTTAACAATCTCGGTTTGGTTTATACGAAACTGGGAGATTATCCCGGAGCTATCGAAACGATCAAAAAGGCGATCCAACTTAAGCCAGACTTCGCGGAGGCGCACTACAATCTGGGAACGGCCTACTACAGCCGGGGACAGTTTAACGATGCAGTCAATGCCCTGGAACAGGCCGTCCGGCTAAAGAGTGATTTTGCGGATGCTTACAACAGTCTCGGCTCGGCGTTGTACCAGGCCCAACTGTTTGACCGGGCAATCGATGCCTACAGTAAGACGCTTTCGCTTAGACCCGAAAGCGCAGAAACCCACAACAATCTCGGTAAGGTTTACGTTAAAACGAAACGCTACAAGGATGCAGCCGCTTCCTTGAATACCGCCCTTCGGTTGAAGCCCAACTTTGCGGAAGCCCACTTCAATCTTGCCGTGGCCTACCTCGCGCTAGGCAACCGGCAGGGGGCTTTGGATGAGTATAAGACCCTAAAAACCCTGGATTCCGGGCTGGCCGCTGAATTTTATGAGCGTTTTATGAAGCATTAGCCGTTTTGTAATATTTGGGGGGTCGGAAATTTCTTTTCAAAAGGGTCCTGAATTAGCTAGACAGGGATTGACGTTTTGAGGGGAAGCAAAGTAAACTCCGGCCTCTAATTCAAAAAACACCGCGCGTTACCAACTGAAGGAATCCTGATAATGAGCACAAGTAAACGAAAATCCGTTAGAGCAATCGCCGTGTTTCTGGCGTTTGCCATTGCCCAGGTATACATACAGCTGAGCTTTGCCCAGACTGCTCCTCGTTCGTTTGCGGCCATACTGCCACAGCAGTTTGTGGCGCAACTGACGACCAGCGGCAATGCGCCCATTAGCGTCAACGGCGCCCCCGCGTCAACCGGCGCTACCATCTTGAGCGGTGCGATTCTTGAGACCCCCCCGGGCGTAAGCGCGTCGATCGATCTCGGTCCCATCGGCAAGATCGATCTTGCTCCGGGCACGAAAATACGGCTCGAATATGAATGCACCCCCGATCCACAAAATGCCAATGAAGAAAATTGTAAGGCGAAGGTGACGGTGATTACGGGTTGCGTTGTCGCTACTAACAAAAAGAACCGCAGAATCCAATTGGATACAGAACAGCAGGAGAAAGCCCGCGAGAGCAAGAAGGGCGCTGCTGGTGTTCTGAACCTGTGTGTCGGTCCTGCTGCGGGCGCAGCGGCGGCTGCCGGTCTCAGCCTGGCAGCAAAGTTAGCTATCGCTGCCGCCTTTATCGGCGCGATCGGCGGTATCATCGCGATTTTTCACGGTGGTGGAAACCCGAGTCCAGCCGTATAACGGTACCACCTACTTAACGTTAAAAGCGTGCCCTCCGAAAGGAGCAGGCACGCTTTTTCGTTAGCGCAGCGACGCCATCCCGGACCAGCTCTCTTTACAAAACACTTCCGCTTAAAACTTGCAGACTGAATTGTCACACTTTTTTTCACATCGATACGTGCGCTTGCTGATCGTAGTGATCGCAAGTGTTGCTTGCCTCTGGATCATCTGGAGCGCCATCTATTTCGGTCTTTCGCGTTTGCTGGGTAGGTATTCTCTCATCGCCGCTGACCTTTCTGCTGCCGAAGCAGCTGTCAAACTTGCACCGTCTGACGCGGAAGCGTATGGCGCCAAGGCCAGCGTGCTGGGCCTTTCTACCTCGGTAGAAGAATCGGCGGCCACACTCGAGCGCGCCATAGCTCTTAGACCAGATGACTATTTTCTCTGGCTACAGCTTGCGCTGTTGCGCGACCGAGACCACGACTCAGCCGGCGCCTTCTCAGCTTTCAATGAAGCCGTGCGATTGGCGCCGTTTTACGCGGAGCCGCGCTGGCAACGCGGGAACCTACTGCTGCGGATGGGCCACTACGACGAGGCCTTTGCCGATCTTAGTCAGGCAGCCGGCAGCAATCCGGAACTCTTTCCCACGCTGATTGACCTTGCGTGGGGCCTATCGAAGGGTGACGTTGCCCTGACGGAACAGCTGGCCCAAATCGACAACAAAAAGAAGCGGATTACTTTCGCCAAATTTCTTGCGCAGAAGGGCAAAGGTGCAGAAGCGATGGCCCAGTTTCGTGCCGCTGGGGCGGTCCCGGAAGACATCAAACGCGAGTTGGTCGAGCAACTCATTAACAAAAACGCGTTCAAGGAAGCCTTTGACGTGTGGCGGGCCTCTCAAGAATCGAGCGGAGGTAAGACGAGTGTGCCTTCGATCTATGACGGTGGGTTCGAAGGGCCTTTGAGTTTCGATGATGCGGGCTTTAGTTGGCGCATTCCACGCAAGCCGGCCGGCGCCACGATGTCATTGGATTCGAGCCAACCGCACAGCGGCTCAAAGGATCTGAGGATTGAATTTGCCGGCGAATCAAATCCAGGAGTGCCACTTATCTCGCAATTAGTCCTGATCGAGCCGTCCGCGCGTTACAAGATTAACTTCGCCGCCCGTTCGCAGGATGTGGTGAGCGGCGGCTTGCCCGTTGTTGTCGCCAGCGATGCTGGGCCCGGTCGCAAGATCCTGGGAAAGTCCGCGTCCTTGCCGAAAGGTACCTCTGAATGGCAAGTCTTCAGTTTTGAGTTTACGGCGCCCCCCGCCACGCCTGCCGTTGTTTTGACTCTTCAGAGAGAAGCTTGCACGAGTGCACCGTGTCCTGTGTTTGGCGCGATCTCGCTGGACAGTTTTTCCATTGAACAATTGAAATGAACGGTGTTGGTTTCACCGAGTGAGTATGAGGCTGTAGTTTTAGGATGATAAAGATGTCAGATTCAAAACTACCAAGGCTGAAGTCCGCTTCTACTTGGATGAAGAAAGTGGACCGCCTTGGATGGGCGGTGGGCTTTTCTTTAAAATCGTACGGCGTGCGGATCGGTATTCGATCTAACGAGCCGTCTACGCTCGATCGAGTTTGCGAACACCTGCCACGTGAGTGGGAGAACTCCACCTCGGCGGTTGTGGATCGCGTCTATTCGATACTTATCGGCGGTAAAGGACCGCGTGCCAACGTGCGGCGATTAAGTCTTCTTTACGGGGACGACGTGCGTCTGGCGCGTTCTGTTGACCCGGATATCGTGTTTGAGGCCCTGGAGTCTGATCTGCGACTTTTTGTCGCCGAACTGGCAAAGCATCGTGTTTTTGTTCACGCCGGCGTAGTTGGCTGGAAGGGACGGGCGATCGTAATACCGGGCCGGAGCTACAGCGGAAAATCGACGCTGGTGGCGGAACTAGTGCGTGCGGGTGCAACCTATTATTCCGACGAGTACGCCGTGCTCGATTCGCGCGGGCGCGTACACCCTTTCTTTAAGCCACTCGAGCTCCGCGAAGAAGGCAAATTCAAGCAGTCGAAAGTGACAGTTGCTGAATTGGGCGGCCACGCCGGGACCAAGCCTCTTCCAGTCGGGCTGGTCTTGATGACGCGCTACAAGAGCGGAGCACGATGGCGGCCGCGCAAGCTTACGCCGGGAAAGGGAGTGTTGGAGATGCTTTTCAACACTGTCTCCGCCCGGCGCAATCCTGAAAGGGCTATGGCAACTCTTCAGCGCGTTACTGCGCAAGCGGATGTTTTGAAGGGAGTCAGGGGAGACGCTACGCAGGTTGTAACAGCGCTGCTTCAAAGAGCCGAGGGTAAAGCGAGGACGCGCACGTGACACAATGGGCAGCTTTATCTCGGGCGGGTCAGAAATGATCAGCATTTCTCTTAGCAGACCATTTGTCCTTCCAGTAGCCGCATGAAATCAAAAGACGCTACGCGCAAGGGTAAGTTAGTAGCTCAAGTGCTTTCCGGCGCCTGGCGCAAGTCAGACTTCCCGGCATTGGTAGTGTCGGAGCGCGAGCTGGACGAAGTAACCCCTTCGCTTTGCAAATCGGGAGTAGCGGCGTTGAGCTGGCATCGCATTAGCCGAAGCCAGCTTCAAAACTCCCCCTCCGCAGAGGTGTTACATCAGGCTTATCGTTTGCAGTCACTGCAATCGGAAATTCAAGAGCAAAAAATCGAAAAGGTTTTCCGACTATTGCGTCAGGCGTCGGTGGAAGCAATTCTGGTTAAGGGTTGGGCCGCTGCCGGATTGTATACCCAGAGGGATCTACGACCCTACGGCGACATCGACATCTGCGTTGGTTCGAAACAGTTCGACGCGGCAAAGCAGGCTCTTAGTGTTCCTGAGGCATATGATTGTTCGATCGATCTCCACAAACATTTTTCTGAACTTGAGGAGAGAACAACGGAAGAGCTCTTCGCGCGCTCGTCCATGGTTAATTTAGGCCGGGAGCAAATCCGAATACTTTGTCCTGAGGATCATCTGGCGCTTTTGTGTATTCATCTATTAAAGCACGGTGCCTGGCGTCCATTGTGGCTTTGCGATATCAGTGCCGCACTCGAAACCCTGGCGCCAAACTTTGACTGGGAAATTTTTTTAGGCAGCGACCGGCAACGCGCGAGCTGGATTGCCTGCGCCATCGGATTGGCGCACCGCCTGCTTGGAGCGAAAATTGAAACCCTTCCGCTTGAACCAGGGTTGACGGAGGTGCCCGGCTGGTTGGTCCAAAATGTTCTTTACCATTGGTCCCGACTGGTTCCAGGCGACCATTTGCCTATGCAGGCAGCGCCGCTAATGGTCGGCAATTTAAGAGAGGGACGACATATTTTCAAAGCTATAGTCGAGCGCTGGCCCGATCCAATTACGGCGACCTTTAACCTGGAGGGCCAATTCAACAACTTCCCCCGGTGGCCCTATCAATTTGTGGATTTCATTCGCATAGCTTCGAACTATTTGATGCATTTGCCGGCCAAGCTTCAGTCGGATCGCTAGGCCATCGTTTCTTTTCGCGATCGAATCAACAAGCGTAACGTTTATCCGGCTATCAGTCGCTCGCCGATAAAACGCACCCAAAACGAGGTTAGAAATCCCAGGCCTTCCTATTATCCTGAGTTTAGAAACTGCAACGCTGGGCGGCAGCGTCTTTTTGGGTCGGGGAAGGGAAGAGCTGGCAGCCCGAAACGGTGATCCCCAGGTTTCCCACTCAAACAGCCTCTTGAGTGATATTAGCGATAGCCTCGAAGAAGCCGGCCTATCGCTCGAGGATGTCGAACTATTTGCGTGCGCTGCCGGTCCCGGTAGCTTTACCGGCCTGCGCATTGGCATTGCCACCTTGAAAGCCCTGGCCGCAACGCTACAACGTCCGTGCGTGGGTGTGCCTACGCTTCAAGCTATTGCGCATGCCGCCGGGCCTTCACGGGCGACTGTGGCGCTATTGCCGGCCGGACGTGGAGAGGTCTTCGTCCAGATGTTTTCCGTTTCGCACGATGGTCACGTAATCGAAGTTGACACAGCGGCCCACCTGTCTCCGCAAAGAGTAATTGAAAAGTATTCTGTTTATGAAGACATGACCTGGGCGGGGACCGGCGCACACCTGCACCGTGACTTTCTCCGGGACTACGCACACGAGCAAGGCATCGCTTTCACGGAGCAGTCGCATGGTTTACCCGAACACATTAAAGAGCAGCGGGCGAAGCTCTGGACACTCGCCGCGAAAGAAGCAAACCTGGCGCGGCACGTAGCCGCGCTGGCTCTGCAGGTTTTCCAAAGTGGGCAGCTTCAGTCGCCACATTCTCTGAGCGCGATTTACGTGCGACTCTCAGACGCGGAATTGAAAGACCAATGTCGATAATGGAGCGAGCTGTTACAGCGACCGACAATAGTGTTTCGATTACCAGAATGACCGAGCACGATCTGCTGGAGGTGGTGGAGATTGAAGAGAACTCTGGATTGAGTCGCTGGGGTTGGGCCGCCTACTATGCCGAGCTGCAGGGCAATAACAGCCATCTCATGCTGGTTGCGCGCATCACGAATCCAGTGCAGCGGCCTGGTACCCGCAGCCTGGCAGGATACATCGTCGCCCGAATGGGCGCCGACGAGCTTCACATTAACAATGTGGCAATAAGAGAAAAGTACCGCCGCCGAGGGATCGGGCGCGATTTGTTGCAGAGAATTCTGGAGGAAGGAAAGCGTTCGGGAGTTGCTTGCGCTTTCCTCGAGCTGCGCGCCGCCAACACCGCGGCCCTTGCCCTCTATGACCGGTGTGGTTTCCGAATCACTTCGCGACGAAAGAACTATTATTCGGAACCAGTGGAAGACGCTCTGGTGATGATTCTTAAACTCGGGGGAAACGCTTGATCCGTCGTGACAATTGGGCTACCATTTTTTCGTGTCCGAACATTCCCTGGGGGTTTTTCAAAACGCCTCCGCAAACCCAATCTTGCCAGTCCCATCGTCTGAAAGGAGACATGCGCGAAATGGACATTACAACTACGGATATGCTTAAGGAAGAGCTGATGAATCGAGACCCGGAGTTTCGGGAATTGGCCCGGGAACACACTCGATACGAACAACGATTGACCGAACTTTCAGCCCTGGCTTATCCGAGCGACGAAGAACAACTTGAAGAGGTAACTCTCAAGAAAAAGAAGTTAGCCCTTAAAGATCAAATGTATTCCATAATGATGCAGCACCAAAAGAATCAAAACGTAAGCCATTAAAAATTCATCGGGGAGAAGAGCTTCTCCGCATCAGTTACGTTGTTAGGGGACGTGGAGGTTTTACACGTCCCCTTTCTTACAGCACTACTTCCTCGCAGACGAGAAAACCCGAAAAGCTACTGGAAAGAATCAAGGAGAAATCATAGTTAAGGATGGCATAGTTTATGTCCTGGTGCCGCTGGCCTTGATGTTGGTCCTGCTGTTACTGGGTCTTTGGCCGGTGGCCATACTGTTCGGGATTCTCGCGGCGTTTATGGCCTTCTTCTTTCGCGATCCGAAAAGGGTACCGCCGGCGGACGATAACCTGGTTGTGTCTCCCGCTGACGGCCGGGTGACGCGCGTCAAGTCGATCAACGAAGACGACGAAAAATCCGCAACGCTCGTTAGCATTTTCCTGTCTCCGCTCGACGTGCACATCAACCGCGCGCCGATTGCCGGCCAGATCACCAACGTGTCATACACGCGCGGAAAGTTTCTTATGGCCACGGACGAAAGAGCAAGCTTGGTCAATGAACAAAACGTCCTTACGATTGAGGGAGAAAAGATCACAGTCGTGTGCAAACAGATCGCGGGCATCCTGGCCCGCAGAATCGTTTGTTGGAAACAGGCGGGCGACCGCGTCACACTGGGCGAGCGCTTCGGACTGATCAAGTTTAGTTCACGAACGGACGTACTGTTGCCTGAGAGCGTGGAAGTGTTGATTACGGAAGGCCAGCGAGTTAAAGGTGGAACCACTATTATCGGGAGGATACGATGACGCCTGCGGCGCGAACGCAAGTCGAACCAGAAAAAAATCCCGAGCGACGAGGATTGCGAAAGGGGTTGTATCTGATCCCTTCCGTTTTCACAGCGGCCAACATAGCCATGGGATTCTACGCCGTGATGGCTGCGGTTCGTGGTTTCCAGTTCGTCGGGACAGGTACGGAAGGTGATCTGGCGCGGGCCGCTGTCTATCTCGATAACGCGGCCAGGGCTATCGGTTGGGCTGTGCTTTTCGACATGCTTGACGGCCGGCTGGCGCGCATGACGAAGACGACGACAGAAATCGGCGTCCAACTCGATTCAATCGCGGATGTCGTGACCTTTGGCCTAGCGCCGGCAGTGCTCGCTTATGTTTGGGGCTACGGCGCCACGCTGGAAGAGGGCAGCGGTCTGCACAGCCTGGCGTGGTTTCTCTCTTTTATGTACTTGATGTGCGGCGCGTTTCGTCTCGCGCGTTTTAATGTTCAGGCCTCGCGACCGCGGATCCTTGCCGAAGGCACCATCAAAGTCGACAAGAAGAGCTTTGTCGGCTTGCCCATTCCCGTCGCCGGCGGATTGATTGCAGCCATCATCCACTTTGCGCCGCTACCTCTGGTTGAGTATGGACCAGAAAGGGCCCAGATTTATTCAGTGTTGTTAATGGCCCTGGTAGGATTTCTAAGCCTGCTGATGGTGAGCACCTTGAGGTTTTCGAGTTTCAAGACAGTGGGTACGCGCAGCCGCAGCATGCGCACGATCATTCTTGCGGTTGCTTTAGGAATGCTTATCTTTCTCTACTCGCGTTACGTTTTGCTGGCGCTGGTGGTTGGATATATTCTTAACGGATTGCTTTCCCGGTTTTTCGGAATGTTTCGTCGCCGGTCTGAACTTGGCGAAGCAAACATTCAAGCCAAATTACCATAGCACCCTTCTGATCTAACCTCACTGCCTGAGTTCACAGTTAATTAATTCGTCTTTTTGACTGATGGGGCCTCGCGCGAGTGCGTGAAGGCAATTAAACCGTGCTCAGTTGTAAGCAGCACGACGTCGCGAACCGCAACCGGAGACGCGGAGGTGCTGATTTCCTCTCCAACCGGAAGCGAATTGACCGGTCGTCCGTCACGCAACTCCAGCACAACCGCCGCCGAACTTGAAAGAGGCGTGAAGAGGGCTTCCGCGCGCGTTAACAGCGGTTGCGAAGATATTCTTCCCGGGAGCTGCCGTTTCCACAAGCGCGCTCCAGCCAGCGAGTATTTGTAAACAAAATTATCCAGTGACGCCACGAGTAGCTCTTCACCAGCGCGCACAACCGCCTGCACTCCTGCCCCTGTGCGCTTACGCCAGACCAGGAGACCACTGGTAGCGTTCACGGCATAAACGTAGCCATCGCCTGAACCGAAATAGACTACGTCGGATTCATTGGCCACTGGCCCTCGCACCGGACCTTTAGTTCTGTAACGCCAAAGAAGTTTACCCGTAGCTTCGTCAAGCGCGAGCAAACTGCCGTCTTCGCTGCCCATATAAACGCGTCCGCCGAAAACCACCGGTTGACCGTTGAACGGCGAGCCGTAATCGTAGGACCAGCGAGCCTCACCATTCTTGCTGTCGAACGCATAGACCTTTCCGTCGCTTCCACCGGCAAACAATTTTCCGTTACCAAGCGCCAGAGATCCGCGCAGGGGCACAGCCAAAGTTCGCATCCACTGCGTTACCCCGCCTTCTCGACCGAGCGCGCGCAAAGCACCGGTGGCGCGACGGGCGCCGCCTTCGGGCTTACCCGTTTCTGAAGCCACATAAACGCGACGACTGTCGGCAACCGGCGAGGCGGAAAGTTCTCCACCCATTTCCGAACGCCAATTGAGCTGCCCTGTTGCTGCCTTGAGCGAAATAATTATTCCACCCGCCAGCGGAAGGTAGACACGCTCTTCATCGATGGCCGGAGTTAGATTGAGCGTTAGATTCGAATCAAAACGCCAACCGATTGTCATCGGTTGCGATAAGAGTGCACCAGCGCCGGAATCTGAAGCACTGGTTTGGGCAAACGCAACAGCGATTCCAGTAAGAATAAGAACTAATATGCTCCCAATGAAGGCTTTCCGGCTCGAAGTATTCTTAAATATAAACATCCTCAATAAATTGATTGCTAATCACCTCTGTTCTTGAGTTATTCAAATCCAAAAGTATAATCCTCAGTTCATCTTTTCGACCGTGCCACGTTTGACGCATCAGCAGCGACCGAGGTTTTCTTTTTTGTTATCGGACATTCAACACGAAACCGTCATAATACTTGACTTTGGATCGCAATACACCCAGCTGATAGCTCGCCGCGTCCGTGAGGCCGGTGTCTATTGCGAAATCCTACCTTTCAACACCCCCATTGAACGAATTGCGGCGCGCCAACCCAAAGGCCTGATTCTGTCGGGCAGCCCGTCTTCGGTTTACCAGCAAGACGCGCCGCGGCCTGATTCCAAGCTGTTGCAGGCGGCGAAATGTCCACTGCTCGGTATCTGCTATGGCTTGCAGATCCTTGCTTTCGACATGGGGGGCGAAGTGGCAGCTTCGCCAAATCGCGAATTCGGCTACGCCAGGCTGAAGGTTCTCGATGAGACAAGCAGGCTGTTCCAAGGTTTACCTTCAGAAATGGACGTCTGGATGAGTCACGGAGATCAGGTAACGTCAGTGCCGCCAGGTTTCCGCGTGACTGCACTGACAGACGATGCGCTTAATGCCATGGAAGATGTCGAGCGTGGAATATTTGGTGTGCAGTTTCATCCCGAGGTTGCGCATACGCCGCTCGGTGCTCAGATACTTCGCAACTTCTTGTTTTCCATTTGCGGCTGCCGCGGCGACTGGTCACCCAAAGCGGTAATTCAGGAACAGAAGAACCGCATTCGCGAAGCGGTTGGCGAAACGGGCCGTGTCGTGTCGGGACTGTCCGGTGGCGTTGATTCCACTGTGGCTGCGGCGCTGGTTCATCAGGCCATCGGCGACCGTCAAACTTGTATCTTTGTTGACAACGGTCTCTTGCGGGAAGGCGAGTTTGAATCGACGCTGGCGCTTCTGCAACAGAAAATGCAGCTAAATGTTGTGGGCGTTTGCGCTCGCGATCTGTTCATCACCGGCCTTAAAGGTATCAGTGAACCCGAAGAGAAACGGAAACTCATAGGCAAGGTCTTTATCGACGTTTTCGATCGGGAAGCCCACCGTTTGGGTGACGTTAACTTCCTGGTTCAAGGCACGCTGTATCCCGACGTTATTGAGTCAGTCTCCGTGCGCGGCCCCTCCGCCGTCATCAAAAGCCATCACAACGTTGGTGGCTTGCCGGAGAAAATGAAGTTGAAGTTGATCGAACCGTTAAGGGAATTGTTTAAGGATGAAGTGAGACTCATAGGAAGGGAACTGGGAGTTCCTGAGGAGATACTTACGCGACATCCCTTTCCCGGGCCGGGCCTGGCGGTGCGGATAATTGGCGAAGTAAATGAGGAGCGCGTGCGCCTGCTTCAAGCGGCGGATCGAATTCTTGACGAGGAACTGCGCTCCGCCAATCTCTATCATTCAGTCTGGCAGGCTTTCCCCGTGCTGTTACCCGTCTCGACAGTGGGGGTGATGGGAGACGAGCGCACCTATGAAAAAGTTGTGGCTATCCGGGCGGTGACGAGTGTCGATGGGATGACGGCGGATTGGGCCAGGCTCCCTCATGAACTACTGGCGCGCGTATCGTCACGTATCATTTCTGAAATTAGAGGGGTTAATAGAGTCGTTTACGACATCAGTTCCAAGCCGCCAAGCACAATTGAATGGGAATAATTCGTGTCCGTGTCTGCCTCAAGTTTCAGGTTTAAAGCATTTTCTTTCAGCGTTGCGACGAAGCTTGTGTAGCGAATTACTTTAGTGGCGTGCCCCGGTTTCCAGTGAGGGGAAAGCGCCGGGCAGCGACGTGAACGAAAGTGGTATAGTGTCACACGCTGGATTAATCAAACTTTTTCCTTTTCTGCCTATCGCGAGATAAGCAGCTAGTCGTCCTTTTTCATATCTTTATGCCGGAACAGAGATTTGCACATCTTCATCTGCACACGGATTACAGCCTTTTAGACGGCGCTATCCAGATCAAGCCGCTCGCGAAGCGAACTGAGGAACTTGGCATGTCGGCGTGCGCCATGACCGATCATGGCAACATGTTTGGCGCCATCTCTTTTTACAACGCGATGAAAAGCCGCGGCGTCAAGCCGATAATTGGGTGCGAAACCTACATCACCCGCGGCAACCGGAGCGATCGTGCAGCTTCAGCCCCGGGAGAGAAGGCAAACTTTCATTTGATCCTGCTCGCGAAAGACCTCGATGGCTATCGCAATCTCGTTCGGCTTACTTCCAAGGCTTATACCGAAGGCTTCTACTACAAGCCGCGCATCGATAAGCAACTACTCGCTGAACACTCACAGGGGCTGATAGCTCTCTCAGCTTGCATGTCCGGTGTGCCCTCGGCGATGTTGGCGCGCGACAACTGCGACGAAGCCGCGGCAGCGGCCGTTGAATTTGAGGAAATCATGGGGAAGGGAAACTACTTCCTCGAAATCCAGGAGCACGGACTTGATGCCCAGCAAAGGATTAGAAAACCCCTGGTCGAGCTCTCGCGTCGCACCGGCATCCCGCTGGTGGCCACAAACGATGCCCACTACCTGACGCCTGAGGACGCGCGTGCGCACGATGTCCTTTTGTGCATTGGCTCAGGAAAGACAGTCAACGACACCAATCGCCTGCGTTATGCCAGTCCAAATTTTTATGTGCGCTCCCCGGAAGAAATGTGGCGGATATTCGGGAACGAATTGCCGGAGGCACTATTGCGCACGGTCGAGATTGCGGAGAGATGCGATCTGAAACTGCCAGAGAACATCAATCACTTGCCAAACTATCCGATTCCCGAAGGCGAAGCGTCGTCGCCAGATGACTATTTCGAAAAAATTGTCAGGCAGGGATTCGAGCGGCGGCGGCAAAAAGTTTGGGAGCGCCAGGAATCTCGCGGCGAACTTCGACACGCCATCTCCGATTATCAGACGCGACTCGCGAATGAGATCGCGATGATTAAGCAGATGGGTTTCGCCGGGTATTTTTTGATCGTCTGGGACTTCGTTCGTTACGCCAGGGAACATGCAATCCCCGTCGGCCCCGGCCGCGGCTCATCGGCCGGGTCCCTCGTCGCCTACTGCCTCGAAATCACTGATGTAGATCCTTTACGGTACGACCTCATCTTCGAGCGATTCTTGAACCCTGGCCGGGTATCTCTACCAGACATCGATATCGATTTTTGCGTGAAGGGACGTGGCGACGTAATCAATCACGTAGCCAACCTCTACGGGCGCGACTCAGTCTGCCAGATTATTACTTTCGGGACCCTTGCTTCCCGAGCGGCGATCAAGGACGTCGGTCGCGCTTTGGAAATGCCTTATGCGGAAGTTGAGCGAATAGCAAAAATGATTCCCCCGCCGGTGCGGGGAAGAAATGTCAGCCTGGCTCAGGCACTCGAGCAGGTTCCCGAGTTGCGGAAAGAGATCGAAAGCAATCCAAATGTTAAAGACCTAATGGAGATAGCGCAGCGTCTCGAGGGCTGCGCGCGACATTCCTCCGTACACGCAGCCGGTGTCGTTATTTCTCCCGTTCCGCTGCAGGAATTGATACCCATTGCTGTCTCGGGCAAGGAAGAACTCACGACGCAATATGTCATGTCCGATCTCGAAAAGACCGGGATGCTTAAGGTGGACTTTTTAGCGCTTACCGCTTTAACCGTTATAAATGATTGCTTAACGACGATTAAGCAACTGCTTGGTACCGAGATTAACTGGCCGGATATAGCGCTTAACGACCCGAAAACAATGGCAGTTTTCGGGGAAGGGCGCACCGATGCGGTGTTTCAGTTCGAATCTTCGGGCATGCAGGAGATATGCAGGAAGCTTAAGCCCAAGGACGTCGAGGACCTCTCAGCCCTTAACGCGCTTTACCGGCCGGGGCCGCTTGATGGCGGCATGGTGGAGGAGTTCATTCAGCGTCACCGCGGTCAGAAGACGGTACGTTATCTGGTTCCGGAGATGAAGGAGATATTAAGCAACACCTTTGGAGTGCTTGTGTACCAGGAACAGATCATGCAGCTTGCCCAGAAGCTGGCCGGCTATACACTCAGTGAAGCCGATCTGATGCGCCGGGCGATGGGGAAAAAGAAGCGCGAGGAAATGGCGCTGCATGAAGAGAAGTTCGTTAATGGGGCGGTGGAAAGAGGGATTAAGAAAGATAAAGCGGAAAAGATATTCTCGTTGATGGCAAAGTTTTCCGATTACGGATTTCCCCGGAGTCACGCTGTTGCCTATGCTTATCTGGCATTTCAAACTGCCTACCTCAAGGCGCACTTTCCCGAACACTTTTATGCGGCTGTGCTTTCCAGCGAAGCCCAGGACGCTGCCAAGGTTTTTAAGTATTCGAAAGAACTTCGCGCCCAGGGAATCAATTTACTGCCGCCAGACGTGAACGAAAGTTATTCCGGCTTCACGCCGTTGACGGGAGCCATCCGCTACGGTTTGGCCGCGATCAAGGGACTCGGTCAAGCGACCGTGAATTCAGTAATCGAAGCGCGCAAGGCGGGGCCGTTCAAGTCCTTTTTCGACTTTACCGAACGGCTGGCGCAGGGACTTAACAAGCGAGTTCTGGAAGGACTGGTGGGTGCTGGAGCCTTTGATTCGCTGAAGTCCGATTCGCGGGAATTGCATGAGTGGCGCTGCGCGCTTCACAATTCTATCGATGCTGCGCTCGCCCGCGCGCAACGCGCGAAGCGCGAACGCATGCAGGGTCAAAATGGACTCTTTGGCTCCGCCTTCGAAGATGGCGACCAGGTGGAGCAGCCGTTATCGACCGGCGTTTCATGGACTCGTTCGCAGCTTCTCCTGGCGGAAAAGGCGGCACTCGGTTTTTACATCACCGGGCATCCGCTGGGAACTTATGTGGATCTGTTACAGACGTCGAAAGCCGTCAAGTCTATCGAGCTTCCTAACCTGACGAGCGGTGTTCGCGTGAGTATTGGCGGCATCATCAGCGACCTGCAACCGCGCACAACGAAGAAGGGCGATCGATTTGCCCTGCTGCGCCTGGAAGATGAGGCAGGGGGAACGAAATGCGTTTTGTGGCCTGAAACATACCGGAAGTATTCGACCATGATTGAGAACGAACTTCCGGTCCTGGTTACCGGTAGACTGGAACTCGGCGAAGACAGCCCTCCTTCGGTCATAGTCGATCAAGTACAATGTCTCGACGCAATCTTAAAGGCCAGGGAGCTGGTTGTGTTGCGCGTTCCGCAGGCCCCGGATCCTGCGGAATTGTTCGATAGCATCCTCCACCTGATTAATACGCATTCGGGAAATTGCGAGCTCATGTTGGAGACGGCGGTCGACAGGGACCTACTGGTGCGGGTTAAAGTTAGCTCTACCTTGCGCGTTGAGCGGAGTGAGAAACTGGAAACGGCGCTGCGAAAAGTTGGGTGCAAGCTCAGCGTAGAGAAGATGTCGCTGGCATCGGGCGGCGTCTGATAATACTGCCGGGAACGAGAGCGCAGAAAAACGAAAGTGGCTAAGCGAGAAAAACAATCCACCGCAGTCGGGCGTCCAGCGGCGACTGAACCCTCTCCGGAGTCGGGCTCACTCACGGCTTTTGAACGTGTACAACTGGCTCGCCATTCGGACCGTCCTTACACGTTGGATTTTATCGAGCGGCTATTTGACGAGTTTGTTGAGCTGCACGGCGATCGCAGATTTGGAGACGATCCCGCGATCGTTTGCGGGTCAGCGCGATTTCATGGTCTGCCAATCGTGGTTGTGGGTCATCAAAAAGGTCGCGATACGAAGCAGCGAAGCTATCGCAACTTCGGCATGCCTAAGCCCGAAGGTTATCGCAAGGCGCTTAGAGTTATGAAGCTTGCCGAAAAATTTGGCCGGCCAATTTTTTCGTTAATTGACACGCCCGGTGCTTATCCGGGTATCGATGCCGAAGAACGCGGGCAGGCAGAAGCTATTGCTTACAACCTTCGTGAGATGGTCAAACTGAAGGTGCCGGTGATAGTTACCGTCATTGGCGAGGGTGGCTCGGGAGGCGCGCTGGCAATTGGCGTTGGCGACCAGGTGATGATGTTTGAGAACGCGATCTATTCCGTCATCTCACCCGAAGGATGCGCCGCGATTCTTTGGAAGGATGCCAAACTCGCCGATCGGGCCGCCACAGGTTTGCGTTTGACTGCCCAGGATCTTTACGCCGAGAAGATCGTTGACCAGATCATTAAAGAACCTCCGCGCGGCGCCCATACTGACTACGATCAAGCTGCGCGCTTTCTCGATGCCGCCTTGACCGAGAGTTTGGCCGAAGCCGTGAGTTGCAGTCAGGATGAAAGACTCGCCCGGCGTTACACAAAACTGCGACAATTCGGTCGCTGGGGCACGGCTTAGTTTTGTTGTTTCTCACTTAGCTCTCGCGACGCCCGTTTCACTTACGCCGACAATCCTTCATGTGTGGGGTTCATGCTCCCTTTTCAATTGCCGATATTCTTCATGGCTGGTTCGCCTTGGAAGTTTCTGTATTGCAAGTGAAGTTAACCCGGTGATTAAGGCATTACGATAACGAGATCGAGGTGACTGCCCTGTCAAATCAATCGTCGGAAAAAACTCCCGAAGTAATTAACCTGAATTGAGACGGTGTATCCGGACTGTTGTTCTGCGTGTTCCTACACTAACGGGTCACAGCACCAAGCTTCCCAGCCAATGGCCTTCCCTCCGCTCAAAATACAAGTGGACACACGTTTGCACTCGGCGAGATTCGCAAAGCTCACGAACTGCCGGCCACTCGGCAGAGTTAAGGCAAGATTGTTCGGAGATAGCGCAGAGCGTTGAAAGAATCTAGCAAATATCTAGAAAGGAATGTCGTCGTCTGCGACATCCGCCTGCTCAGGCGCAGCGCCCGCCGCAGCCGCTTTCTCCATCGGAGGTTCCTCACCGCGGCCGCCGCCGATGAATTGCATGTCCGTCGCGTGCACCTCGAGCGTATGCCGCGGCTTGCCATCGCGATCAGTCCATTCCTCAACACGGAGCCGGCCTTCGATGTAAACGGGCCGGCCCTTCGTTAGATACTGTGAGGCAGTTTCCGCCTGGCGTCCCCAGAGAGTCACGCGAAACCACGTCGTCTGATCCTGCATCTCACCTGTCTTATCCTTACGCCGCTCGTTTGTAGCCATACTAAAACTGCAAACGGGCGTACCCTGCGGCGTGTAACGAAGTTCGGGATCGCGGCCAAGATTACCGACAAGAATTACCTTATTAAACGACATGAGGGACCTCTCATTTTGTTGGACTTGGGGAACTCGACGGCAATCCTACTCGGGGAACAAACAGTGGTCAAGCCGGACATCAGCCGGCGATTATCACGCGGAGAAGCAAAAACCTCGGTATCGCGTTTGGCTTCTAATTTCTGATAGACTACACGCGAAATCAGGTTCTATATCCTTTGCAAAAATGAATTCCAAGGTTTACATCGAAACGTTTGGCTGCCAGATGAACGTCGCGGACACGGAACGCGCAGCTACCGGGTTGCGCCAGGCGGGCTATGAGATGACCTCAACCGCGGAAGCGGCTGACATAGTCTTATTGAATACTTGTTCCGTGCGCGAACGTGCGGAACGAAAAGTTTTCCGAAGAATCGGAGAGATTCGCAATCACGCGAAGCGCGCGGCCCGGAAGAAACCCGTAATTGGTGTGATGGGTTGCGTGGCGCAATTAGAAGGTTCCGCTATTTTTGCCAGCGCGCCGGCAGTTGATTTGGTTATCGGAACGCGCGCCACGGACCGCATACCCTCTTTGATCGAACGTGTACGGGAGGGCGAAGCTACGGTCATCGACCTCGAGGATCGTCAGGAAAGTGAGGTGTGGGACGTTTCCCCCGCGGAAAGGCGCTCACCTTACGTCGCGTTTGTGCCGATCATCGAAGGTTGTAACAAGTTCTGCTCGTTCTGCATTGTTCCTTATTCGCGCGGGCGGGAGAAGAGTCGGAGCGCCCGGGAAATCGTTGCCGAAGTGCACGGGCTGCGGTCGCTTGGCTACAAGGAAGCTCAGCTCATCGGTCAGAACGTGAACAGTTACCGGCCGCAGTCGCAGGAAGGCCTGGAACCTTATTCGGGAGCGACGTCGTTCTCACGTTTGCTCAGGGCGGTCGCCGATACCGGCATGCAGCGAATCAAATTCACGACGTCGTTTCCTAGAGACTTCCATCCTGATATAGTGTCCGCGCTCGAGGAATATCCGAATCTGTGTGATTGGGTTCACCTGCCCGTGCAATCGGGAAGCGATCGGATATTGAAGGCGATGAGGCGCGGGCATAACTCGGAAGACTATTTGAGACGCGTGGAGTCGATTAAGAATTCCAGGCGCCGGTTGTCGCTGACGAGCGATATTATTGTCGGCTTTCCCGGCGAGACCGAGGAAGATTTTGAAAAGACGATGCAACTCGTTCGCAACTGCGAATACGACGCGCTGTACATTTTCAAGTATTCGAAAAGAGCCGGGACGCCGGCCGCAATGATGGACGACGCATTACCGGAAGCAGACAAGACCCGCCGCTTCATGGCCCTCGAGGAATTACAGTCGTCCGTACAGGACAGGATTTATAATAGTTACGTCGGCAAAACCGTGAGTGTGTTGGTTGAAAGACAGAGCGCCAGGTCGACCGAAGATATGACGGGTCATTCAACCTGCCACAAGGTAGTAAACTTCCGTGCGAATGAAACACGACCCGGAGAGATTGTTGACGTCGTAATCTCCCACGCCAAGCCTAACAGTCTCTATGGCACGTTGATGAGTTAACGGGGGCGAACTGAACCAGGGGCCGAGAGGTAGTAAGTTATGGAGATCGAAGTAAAAATCAGGGCGCTAATGATGGATCCTAATAGCGGCACTCCCATCATCATCCTGAAGGATGTCGAAAGCGATACCATGTTGCCGATTTGGGTTGGCGCTTACGAAGCAAATGCTATCGCCCTTGAAATTGAAAAGATCGCGCCTCCGCGCCCGATGACTCACGATCTTTTGCGCAACTTGATAATCGAGCTGGGCATCCAGGTCGAAAGAGTGGTGGTCACAAGTTTGCGCGACAATACGTTCTTCGCGGTAATCGAGATGCGTATGAGCGATGGCAATCGCATGGTGCTTGACTCACGGCCGTCGGACGCAATTGCGCTCGCCTTGCGCGCGGACTGTCCCATCTATGTTGATGCAGACGTGATCAAGGCATCGCAGAAGAGCGTGCCGTCGGAAGAAGAGGGCGGGGAAGAATCGCCTCTTGGCGAGGAAGAATGGCCGGACGTGATTGGTGAAGCCGGCGACCTTCCTATGTGAAGTGTGCTGGCGTTGATGTCTGACGTGAAACAGGTTGCTTCGGTTTTTGTCGATGTGTAACGAATGATAATTGCGATCGCAAATCAAAAAGGTGGCGTGGGAAAAACTACCACTGCTATCAATTTGGCTGCTGCATTCGCCAGACTCGGCAAACGTGTCCTTCTCCTGGATCTGGATCCCCAGGCAAACAGTTCAATCTCATTTCTCGATCCGCTTTCCGTCGAACGGTCTGCCTATGAACTCATGACTGACGGGCAGGCGCCCGTGGAACAGGCCGTTTATCGAACGCCTGTGGAGGGCCTGGACATCGTCCCCGCGCGGATCAATCTGGCCAAGCTGGAGTCAAAGCTCGTAGGCGACTTCGATGCGCCCTTTCGTCTCAAGGACCGGTTGACGCCATTCCACGAACAGTATGAGGTGATTGTCATCGACACGCCGCCCGCGCTGGGCTTAATCACAGTCAACGCTTTGGTCGCGGCGACACACGTGCTGGTCCCGATTCAGTCGTCATACTTCGCGCTCGAGGGTACGGACGATCTGCTGGAAACAATCGAGAAGGTAAAGGCGCGGCCAAATCCCAACCTCGAACTATTGGGCGTACTCGTGACCCTTTACGACAAGCGGACTACGCTGGCGCGGGAAGTTTATGAACAGATAAAGAAAGTGTTTGGTCCCAAATTGTTTGAGACGGTAATCACCAAGAGCGTCAGACTTGAAGAATCGCCCGCCTACAAAGAATCGATTTTTAGCTTTGCGCCTAATTCATCGGGTGCGATTGAATACGGAAATCTATGTGATGAGGTAATGAGCCGTGTCTAAAAGGGGACTGCCCACAGGACTTCAAATGCGCCACGACGCCCACTATGTCGAGGAGTTGTCGCAGCATCAGCCCGCAACCGTGGGTCGCATGATCTCTTTAGATAAGATCGATCCCAACCCGGAACAACCGCGCACCGAGTTTGGAGACCTGATCGAGCTCGCTGCTTCAATCGCTGAGAAAGGTGTGTTGGAGCCTTTACTCGTTAAGCCCTCGCGCGCGACCGGTCGCTGGATGATTATTGCGGGGGAGCGCCGTTTTCGAGCGGCTCGCGCTGCCGGCCTAACGGAAGTGCCTTGCGTCGAGATGGACATTGATGAAGGCACGGTCGCGGAGATTGCGCTGATAGAAAATATGCAGCGGAAGGATCTGACTGTCTGGGAAGAGGCTGATGGCTTGCTCGCGCTATGCGAAAGATTTGGTTACACGCACGAAGAAGTCGCGCGAAAAGTAGGGAAGAGCAGGAGCACGGTTACCGAAGCGCTCTCCATAGCAGCTATCCCTGATGACGTTCGGAAGATCTGCCGCCAGGCGGATGTTTCGGCAAAGTCGATGTTGCTGCAAATTGTGCGACAGCCTGACGAAGAGGGAATGAGGCGGCTGGCGAAAGAAATTACCTCGCGAGGACTGACGCGGAATGACGCAAGGGAAGTCAGAAGACAGGAAATGGGACCACGCGTCGCGCCCGAAGCAAAACCCTATACTTTCAAATACGCTTCGCCGAAAAAAGAATTTAGTTTGGAAGTGCGTTTTCGTCGCTCAAATGTTGCACTGACTGAAATCGCACGAGCGTTAAGATCGGCAGCCGACAGCATTGAGAGTGGCAATCACGGCCGAGAATAACCAGCCTCTGAAGTAGGACAGACTTTCCAGTCTGTCCATTGTGGCTTTGCATTATCGACAACAGCGACAGGCAAGAATGCCCCGGACCGGCAGTCCTCACTTCGAAGCCAGGCTCTTTTTCTTTTCCGCAGCCGCTCGTTTTTGTAGCCCTTTTGCCCAACGTTCCAGCGTCGGTTGCAAAGGCTTAAAGAGGCGCGCGCGGAAAGTGTGCTTCTTTTCATTCCAGGCCTTGAGGTGTTTCTCCGTATAGGTTCTTACCGCTGGTTCCAACTGACTCTTCTTAAGCGAATGCTTTAACGTGAAATGGTAGTGCTGTCCAACGAGCGAGAAGATAGTGGTGACAAGGTTTCCCTTGAATGAGAGCCGGGGAACTATTCGTTTGTGTATGGGCTTGTTATCGGGCAGCAGGACTCCTACGGCTACCTCCAGCCACGCGCCTTGGGGACCTTGTCTGGGATGATAGAGGCCGGGCAGTTCGGAGGCCTGAAACGTGTTCTTCAGACGAGGATCGGATATAAATTCGACTATCCTGATGCGCTCCAGTCCGCGCGTGTGTTCTCGTGGCAGACTGTCAAACGCGTCCTCGATATGAGCAATAGTTTCTTTCGGTAGTTTTCTTTCAGACTGGTTTTCAATTTTTATAGCCACTGCACGGACCCCTCACTTCAGCATCCTGGTAGATTAAGAATTGGTCGCCACTCTAAGGTGCGCCAGAAACTCGGTCAAGCGCGCACGCGAAGCAGAAGAACACTAACCTTGGACCCGTATACTGCCCGCCGTCGATCTGCGCGCCCCATTTAGCATGCCCTTACGGTATGCGCTACCAAAAGTCTGCGGGGCATACACCAACAAACCGTCACGCCTGCGTTCCGTCAAACCAGCGCTCCATCTTTAAGGACCGCGCTTAGCAGGCGATTCCTCACGACGTGAGCTTCAGCGGAGAAGCCCCTCCTAACGACATAGACAAAAACAGAGAAGTTGCTGACCTTCGGGGCTTAAACACCTTCGCAAAACCCGTATTCCTTTGCGTCTGATAATATATATTATGTAAGTTGGTCAACTATTATTTTCGCGGTGTTGACGATGTTCAAAAGTCCATTCCTGGCAATTACCACATATCGCTTTCATCTTTCTCTTGAATCAGGCGAACCAGATCTGTTACCTGGCGGCGTGTATGTATTCCCGGTGTATCACTGTGGCGCTTACGTCTTGAACACCCATCGAAAACTGCCAGCTCGGATCCAAGGTTGGAAACGGATCGGAAACTGTCTCTTGCGTTTGTTCGTAGAAGAACTTGATGCCGCAGAGCGCGATGGTGGCAGCGTGGGACGGGTTAGCGGAGCGTCGACTGGAATTTAGAATTGCGACTCGACCAACCGACATTGGTAGAAGGCGGCCAATAAGATCGCAGGCGCCGCCTGACTATGCGTTCAACCGGACCGTTAGACGTCAAAGACACCGTGACGATATCGGGAGTGCAGTACCTTGCGAGTGCCGTTACATGGAGACTGGTCGGCCTGCTCCCCAGGGCAATGCAATGAGGACGAAGAACGCCCGATGCTTCCGCACTTTGAGCAAAACTCTAGACAGGAGGAAATGAAATGACAATCAGCAGCGTCGACGAGTCACAACGCAAAGCTGCAAGAGTCGTGGGACTTGCGTATCTACTTGGCAATCCACCCGCGATCTTTGCCGAGTTCTATGTACTCGGCCGACTAATTGTCTACAATAACGCTGTCGACACCGCTCGCAATATCATGGCGCACGAGCGCCTGTTTCGTCTGGGCACCGCCAGCAATCTCACTGTCTTCGCGATCGATGTAGTACTAATCACAGCTCTGTACGTGGTACTCAAGTCAGTCAATCGGAATCTTGCCTTGCTCGCGGCGTTCTGGGGGCTGATCGAGACTGCAGTTCTGGTTGTCACGCTGCTCAATGACTTCGAGGCTCTGCGGATCTTGAGCGGCGCCGATTACTTGCGAGTATTTGAACCAGATCGATTGCAAGCATTGGCGAGGCTATCGATCAGCGCGCATGGCGCCGGATATAACGTGGGGTTGGTGTTTGCCGGACTTCGAAGCACGCTGTTTTGTTATTTGTGGTTCCAGTCGAACTACATCCCGCGAGCATTGGCTGCCTGGGGAATCTTCGCATCCGCACTGATGGGGGCTTGTGCTTTCAGTTTCATCATTTTTCCCAACGCCGCGAAGATACTCACAGTCGAGTATTACGGCGGGCCTATCTTTTTCTTCGAATTAACAATGGGCTTCTGGCTTCTGTTTAAGGGATTACGCACGCATCCAACCGCCGTCTACTTTCGCACAACTACTTAGAGAGAGTGAGTCGCAAAATGTTTGAAGAGGTGTCCACGTTCCGTCTCTATCTAATGAGATTGCTTTACCTGCTTAATTTCGTATTGCTCGGACTCGACGTATGGCCTGGAATTATCAACCACGCAGGAGCGTGGGACCCAGTGAAAGGCGTTGCCTTCAGCTTTTGGGCGGCATTGTCGGCCCGGTCGGGTTTGGGACTTCGATAATCCGCTAAAGATGTTGCCTCTACTTCTCCTGCAACTGCTCTACAAGTCTATATGGTTAATAGCAGTTTGGCTGCCGTTGAGGTCTGCCGGCGTATCAACAGGCCTTACCAAGACCATGGCTATCGGGGTTGTTGTGGATCTTATTGTTATTCCCTGGCCGTATGTTCTGACAACTTACGTGAAGCAGCGTGGAGACAGATGGAGATGAGCTTTGCACAAAAAGTTGGCCTGGGTTCGTCCGAGGGCAGCCCGAAGGGCTGCGAGATAGTAGCCGGTGGTCCGCAGACCACCGGAAACCGCGTATTGATCACCGGCACCCTGAAGGGGTGCTTGAGAACCCGTTTGAAAGAGTGGTGGCACCCCTTCAGGGTGCAAACTGATTAACTCGCTTGCCGGAGGTCTTCGCTCGGCTCGACCTCCGGCTACTATCTGTCAACCCTTCGGGTTGATACTCACTCGCACCTTAGGAGATGAGGACATGAACCCAACCAAGAAACAAGCAAGAGTCGCGGGATTCTGGTATCTATTGCTCGGAATCACCGCCCCCATAGGCCTCGTGTATGTCCCAGCCAAACTGATCGTGCCGGGGAACGCAACGGCGACGGCCGATCACCTCCGAGCTTCCACTTCCCTTCTTCGCATCGGAATCGGGAGCGAACTGTTCCACCAGGTCATTGGTATTTTTCTGGTTCTGGCTCTCTACCGCTTATTCAAGGCGGTTAACGAGCAACATGCTTCGCTGATGGTGATCCTGGGTGCTTTGGTCTCCGTTCCGATTGTGTTCTTGAATGTGCTCAACGAAATCGCTGCCCTGATCCTGGTCAGCGGCGCCGATTTCCTGTCGGTATTTGACAAGCGTCAGCTGGATGCCCTGGCGTATTTGTTCCTCCGTTTGCACAGCCAGGGAATTATCGTTGCCGCAATCTTCTGGGGGCTTTGGTTATTTCCGTTTGGGATTCTTGTCATTCGATCGGGTTTCATCCCCCGCGTATTGGGCATCCTGCCGTTCATCGCAGGTTCCGCCTATCTCGCCAGTTCCTCTGCCTCCCTGCTTCTGCCGCGGTACGCGCCTCTCGTTAACCAGTTCGCCATGGTTCTCGAGATTGCGGAAGTGCCGATCATCTTTTGGCTCTTGATCTGGGGTGCGAAGACGAAACCGTTAGACGCGCCAGCCTCCTGATCGTGGGTCGACAAATGCAGAACCGGGAGCGGTAGCGACCGGGTCGCACTTGCGATATGCATAATCTCTATGTTGAATGCGATCAGCGAGAACCACTAGCTTACGATGGCGGTGAACTCGAGGCTACGCAGACCCGGTCGCTACCACCACCCCACTCGGGCTGCCCGAGCGGGGACCCCGGTCCGCTCCCGGCTCTGTATTTCTCGACCCACGACAAGGTAGCGAAGCCTCATGCCTTCGGCGGAGGGTAGAGTCGCTCAAACTCTGGATCACCGAGAAGCAGTGCGAGGTCGGGATCCTGGCGGGTCCATATCGGATCGCGGTAACCCGACTCCCAGGCTTTCTTGATAGCTTTCAGCGCGTCCGCCGCATTGTTCATCCCGCAGAAGACGCAGGCGGTGTTGTACAGAATCATCGAGTCGTCAGGACGCAGGGCCATGGCCATGTCCGCTTCTCGCTTCGCGTCTTCAAACCGGCCCTGCTTGGCGTAATCACCACCCAGCAGTACGCGGACGCGCGCGTCCTCGGGCACCTTCTTTAAGTGCTCCTCGTAGATCGCGATCTCACGATGCAGGTAATTGTTGAGCGCATCCTTTTTCCCGAGCGCACCGAGGGCGTTATGAATGGGAATGGTCGTGTTGTAGTTCTCGCCAGCGTGCGCGAGCGCCTCCTCCATAATGTCCACGACTTCCTGATATCGTCCGGCGGAGAAAAGCGTGCGTCCCAGAAGATAGTAGCCACCATCGAGATCGGGAATCCGGCTTAGCGCCGCCCGCAACTTGTCCGCGGCCTCGTCGTATCGCCCCTCGGCGAAAATCACCCACGCCTCAGCCAATTGAATCTCCGGTGCGTCATTACCATTCGCGCTCGCCTTCTGCGTCGCCGCAATCGCCCGATCGAGCCACTGCTGCTGGCGTTCGAAGTGGTAGTAATACTGCGCGCAGACGTTTGCCAGCCCGGCGTGAGCGAGCGCGAAGTCCGGATCAAGTGAAACTGCGTTCTCGTACATTTGAAGAGCAAACAGCAGATCCTGCCTTCCGACGCGACGAGCATAGTTTCTTCCCCGCAGGTAGAGATCGTAGGCCTGCATATTCTCGGTCGGTTTCGCGGAGAGAGCCTGCTGCTCCTGCGGCGAGAGCGTAATCCGCAACGCGGCGGCGATCTTCTGCGCGATCTCGTCCTGCACTTCGAACACGTCCTTCATCTCGCGGTCATATCGTTCCGACCACAGCGGAAAATCTGTGGCGGCGTCGACGAGCTGAGCGTTGATGCGCAGGCGCGCGCCGGCTCGACGCAGACTGCCTACCAGCACGTACGACGCGCCCATCTCCTTTCCAACCTGTCCGGCCGTCACCGATTTGTCACGGTAAGCCAGCACCATTGCCCGGGAAAAGGTCTTCAGCCCCTTGATCTTTGACAGCTCCGTAGTGATGTCCTCGGTGATGCCGTCCCGTAAGTACTCGTCCTCTTTCATTCCGCTCAGATTCTCGAAGTAGAGAACGGCGATGGAGTGGTCCTGAAGGGTTGACGCAGCTCGTCGCATTCCACTCGAATCAGCGGCATGTTTTCCCGAGTCGAGATCGCGCTTCAATCGTTTGAGCGCTGTCTTTAGATCGGTGGCGCTCTGATACCGCAGGTCGCGGTCCTTCTCCAGAGCCTGCCCAATGATTCGGCTGAGCTCCGGCGGCAGCGACGTATTGAGCTGATTCACCGGTGCCGGATCTCGATTCAGGATTGCTTCGAACACGACCGCCGATGTCTCTCCCTGGAAGGGGAGGATCCCCGTCGCCATCTGATAGAGCACGGTGCCGAAGGAAAAGAGATCGGTGCGGGCGTCCGTGACCTGTCCCCGCGCCTGCTCGGGCGACATGTACGACACCGTACCCAGGGTGGAGCCTGCTTCGGTCAGGTCCTTGGGGCGCACTGCTGTCGGTAGCTCGGAATCAGCCTTGCCACTCATCGCCAGGCGATCCATTTTGGCAAGGCCGAAGTCGAGTATCTTTGCCTGACCGCGCGAGGTCACGAAAATGTTCGCCGGCTTCAGATCGCGATGCACGATCCCTTTGGAGTGTGCGGACTCGAGGGCGTCCACGATCTGCACGCCCAGCGTCAGGACTGAATTGATGTCGAGGGGACCGCGACGAATGCGATCGGCGAGCGACTCGCCGTCCAGCAACTCCATGATGATGAAATGCTCCGACTCGAATTGCTCGATCCCGTGGATGGTGCAGATGTTCGGATGATTGAGAGACGACGCCGCCCGCGCCTCGCGCTGAAAGCGCTGCAGCAGACTCTCGTCGCCAGCCATAGCCGGTGTCAGAAACTTCAACGCGACGTGGCGGCCAAGGTTGGTGTCTTCAGCTTCATACACGACTCCCATACCACCCTCGCCGAGCTGCGACGTGATGTGATAGTGCGAGATGGTTCTGCCAAGCATGAAAGTTCCTCCGAAACGACGATGATGAAAGCTGGTGGGCGCACATAGTAGTACAGCCGGGCGTCGCACACAAAATCCCACTCACTGCCGAGACTGTGAAAAAACTTAGAGTCGCAGTCGCAATGAGGTCAGTACCATCTCGCGGTAGCGGATGGGTCAGCCCTGCGCGACCGCACTACCGGTTGTTCAAAGGGAGTGGACCAGAAGCTCGCTGTGCTGATGGTGATCCTAAGGAGTGTGCTGCCGGCCACCATTACCGCCATCGACTTCTTCAACGTGCTGAACGACGCTTTCGAGCAGTCTAGTGGCATGAAGTCAGTACCACCACGCGGTAGCGGGTGGGTCGTAGGTTAGGTAGGGCCCTGGCACTAACGCCGAAATGCGAGCGAAACCCACCCGCTACCGCGTGGTGGTACTGACCTCATGTCACTGCGACGAAATGGCGCGGCGCCGATTTCTTGTCCGTGTTCGACAAACCTCAACGCGACGCCCTGGCCCGGGCTGTTCATCCGTCTGCATCACCAGGAGGAGGTTGCCGCCGAGATGCTTTAAGGTTTATGAGGGGATCTGTGGCATAGATGTCCGACACGTTGACGCATCGGCGCAATGATCATTGACGCATCGACCCATTGGACCATTGGATCAATGACAATGACCGTCAATCGAAATAAGCCAGGCACCAGTGGGCGACTTTTCGCCTGGGGTGATGGCATACTCAACAGGTCTTCAACTGAGCTCGGCATGCGTTGGCCAATCAGCTCAAATCATTCCGCAACCAGAAAGGTCAACCGATGCGCCAGTTTCTTGTCTGTGTTCTCCTTGTCTTGACTGTCTCTACTGGTCTTGGCCAGCAGCCTGGGTCGTATCAAACCAGTCAACCTTATGCTGCAATCGACAAGTCTCGTTCCTTACCGCGTAGTACGCCCGAGCGGCAGGGAATTTCATCGTCCGATATTCTTGACTTCGTCGATACTGCCGACCGGCAGATCGACACGATGAACAGTTTCATGCTCGTCCGGCACGGGTATGTCGTCGCAGAAGGTTGGTGGGGCCCATACGATGCTGCGACCCCGCATATTCTCTACTCGCTGAGCAAGAGTTTTACTTCCACAGCGGTGGGGCTAGCGATAGCGGAAGGAAAAATGAGCCTCGATGACGAAGTGCTGAAGTTCTTTCCCGACGACGCTCCCGCTGAGCCCTCTGCCAACTTGAAGGCGATGCGAGTGCGCGACCTATTACGCATGGCGACCGGCAATCAGACCGAAGCACCAATTCTGACCCAAGACGTACCCTGGACCAAGACGTTTCTAGCTCACCCGGTTCCTTTCAAACCGGGCACCCATTTCCTGTACAACTCGCCGGCCACATACATGCTGTCCGCGATTGTGCAGAAGGTGACGGGGATGACAGTGTGCGCCTATCTCAAGCCGAGGTTGTTTGAGCCCCTTGGGATTGACAACCCGACGTGGGTCGCAAGTCCACAGGGAATCTCGGCGGGTGCGTATGGTCTATCGCTGCGCACAGAAGACATCGCACGCTTCGGACAATTGTATCTGCAGAAAGGAAAGTGGAAAGGCAAACAACTAGTCCCGTCGCAGTGGGTCGAAGAAGCAACCACGAGGCAGACCGCGAACGGCTCTTCGCCAAATAGTGATTGGGATCAGGGATACGGTTATCAATTCTGGCGTTCCCGCCACAACACTTATAGGGGCGACGGTGCTTTCGGTCAGTATTGCATGGTTATTCCGGAGTTCGATGCTGTGGTGGCGATTACCAGCGGTGTTCCCGACATGCAAAGCGTAATGAATCTTGTCTGGAACAAGCTGCTCCCGGCGATGAAGCCGAATCATCTTCCCGAGAATGCGGTCGAACGACGGAAGCTCGAAGCGAAACTCGCCGGCTTGGTAGTTAAACTCCCGCCCGGTCAACCAACTATGCCTCTCGCTTCAAAGGTGTCAGGAAAGTGGTTCTCGTTTCCGGAGAACGATCGCGGTATTGAGGCGGTCTCGTTCGATTTCAACTCATCAACGCCTGTGCTTAATGTTCGCACGAAAGGTGGAGAGCTACGGACTCCAATTGGAATTGGATCATGGCGCAAAAACCCGAATGGCTTCGCCAATGGACTTGATAAGTTCCTGAGCGTATCAGACCCGCCACTTGTCGCCGCCAGCGGCGCGTGGTCAGCGAATGATGTATTCAACGTGAAGCTTGTGCTGTATCAAACTCCGTTTTGTTCCGCACTGACGTTCAAGTTTGTCGGCGAGCAACTGCTGTTTGACGCAGAGCACAACGTTTCCTTTGGTTCCAGGAATCTGCCTCAGTTGGTTGGACAGGCGGCATCAACGCGCTGATCGTTTCCTGCCAGATTCTTTACGGCAAAGAACGTTGTCGTTGGGTGGGAGGTTGAATCCTACCTTGAGCAGGATTCGTAAAGAAACCTTCGGCGTATCCATCCGAAGGCGAAGGCCATGTCGAAATCTCAATCTGTTCATCGCGCAGAGTGAACTCGACCAAAAGGGTCTTCAGTCCGGGAGGGACCAAA
>DIYZ01000112.1 GCA_002427845.1 Chloracidobacterium sp. UBA6041
GCGGCACAACTCAAAGACTATGCCGCCAATACTCGCGCCGACTACCTGCGCCCTTTTTCAAACCTTGACCGCGACCAACAGGTAGTGAAAGCTCAAGAGACACGCGCGAGTGTTGAAACGCGCACGCGCACTGCCGGCACCACTCAAACAACCATGGATCGGTACACAATCGCCAGAGACGATATTGCGCGCACTACGCTCGGCGAAAAGGTACAGGAGATGGTCCAGGCTAAATCTCTCCCCGAGATGGCGCCAGAACAGCTCGCGCCACTTACCGTCAAGGATCTACTCCCTGCCGAGGTCCGCGCCGCCGCTGTCGAACAAGCACGCGAGCCTGCCTGGCAGTCGCTTGAACCCCAGGAACTCCGTGACGTTGCCGCCTGCCGTGATGTCCCCGAGCCCCTCGTCAACGTCGCCGACGAGGTAATGGACCGCGTTGCCGTAGCTCAAACCGTTGAGCTTGAACTGGATGACAAACGCGCCGACCTCACCACTTTTATCGCCGAGCAGGTAGCTCTGGTACAAGCCCCCATCAAAGAAGAACGCGCAACCCTTGCCTATGACGAGAAGTTTCGCGAAACCATTACCGCTATCGCAAGCGATAACAGTCAGAGTCCGGAGCGTGTCGACGCCGCGAACCAAATACTCCAAACCCTCGATCGCGCCGAACTGGATCCGGCAACGCTCGTCAGCCAAGCTATTACCCATGAGCTCGATTTAGTTCCTGCTGATATCACGCTCGAGGCGAATACCGCCGCCATTGCCCATGCTCAGGACGTTCGCGAACTACCTGTATTTAATTCCGTTGAAGCGCGAGAACATATCCAACAGCAAGTGATTGCTGAATTGACAGGACCCGCCGCCGATCGCTACACCGAGCTCCGCACAAATCTCGAGACAGTGCAAGAGACATTCCAATCCTCGGTACACAACATCGACGAGAAACTTACCGAACTGGATCTTGCCCGCGCCGACATCACCAAAGAAACAAAGCTTCAGGAGTTCAGAGAAATTTCCCGCCCGGCCGCGATAGAAATCAACACGTACTTGAAAGACACTGCCCGCGAAGAAGGACTTCCAGCGCTTCTCGACCCGGACCGCTTCGACCAGCACGTTCAGCAAGTCGCTAACGTCATTATTGAGACAGCCAGAAACAACGGCATCACCCTGGGAGCAACAGGCGAAAGCGCGCAGGAAATTAATCAGGTAGCCAGCAACCTTTTCAACACTCTCGCATCCGGAATGGAACGCGCAAATTCAGAACATGCCATCACGCACCAATTGACTCATCAAAATGACGCCGCAGCACAACTAACCGAGCAGACCTTCAACCAACTGGTAGCCACCACCGCCCCTATTGGCTCAAACGGCGATCACGCTGCTCATGCTTCTTTTGATCAGCGCGACCAACAGCGTCAACGCGAAGAAACCGACAGACAAAAACAAGGCGGTCCGGGCACTAAGATTCACGATCAGTCAGGCAAAGAGCCCTCCGCCCAGGAAGTCGCTAAGCTCCCGGAGATCACAACACCAACGCCCGGCGGCAGCGTCACAGAGCTTGGCGCAAACGCAGCCGAACTCGGAGGCAGTATCGAAGATATCGCCGCAGCAGTTCTGGCGCTCTAACCCTAACGGCTACCTGGGCCGTTTGGATCTCTGTCCCACACTAATAGAAACAACCTTGTTCAGATTTCACGACAACCACTAAGCACACTAAAATAAGAGCGGACAGCGCTGCCCGCGTTCATAAAGAGAGATCCATAGGAGCAAAAGAAATGCGTTTTTTACTTGGAGTACTCGTTGGTTACAGTA
Organism: Chloracidobacterium sp. UBA6041; assembly: GCA_002427845.1. Classification (GTDB taxonomy): domain Bacteria; phylum Acidobacteriota; class Blastocatellia; order Pyrinomonadales; family Pyrinomonadaceae; genus PSRF01. The sequence continues at coordinate 1,813 of DIYZ01000112.1, forward strand.
TGCGAGGAAGGAAAACACTTCTGATCGCAGTACTCGCGACCGCGGCTGTAATTGTGTTTATAGTACTGCCGGCTATCGCCCTTTCGCAGCTTGCGTTGTCCGTACAACGCGAGCGCCTATCACGGCCGGCTCAAACTCGCGTTCCATCACTCAAGGGATTAAGCTATGAAAGCGCCGAAGCAAAACTTCGCGCCGCTAACTTGAAAATCCGCATCCTGGCAACGCGCTCCGATCTTCCTCTTCAGCCCGGACTCATTATCGATCAATCACCACAGCCTGGAGAGCAGGTCAATTACGGCTACCTGGTTGGCGTTACCATTACTAAAGGGCATGGTCCGTAATTGTAGCAATCTTTCCTACAAACACCGGAGCCAGCCATTTTGTTTCAATTCCTCATTTGTCGACCCACTCTTGGTAAGCCCTTATTATTGACACTGGACTGGCATGAACGTCCGGGAACGAGGAAACATGCCAGTGCATTATGAGAGGCATGATAACCAGCCAGTGAACGCGCATCATTTATCGGATGCCTTCTCGTGATTTACAAATCGCAAAAGTGTGACCGTGTCCACAGTGTCAACCGACTGCTTAAAGAGGTGCGGTATCTCTCCGTGTATTGAAGTTCTTAGCTCGCCACCGGATGACGTGTCTTTTTCTTTTGCTTTTTCTTTAATAAGTCGACGCAATGATCAAAGAACGCCACGGTATTAAAATACTTTGATTCGGTGCCTCTCGGCACATCATGCGCGGCCAGAAGTGACAGGCACTTCGCCCTGGGCTTCTCGCCGGGAGCCAAAGGCCTCAGACTATGGACATAAAACGCCTTAGGCCAGTTAACTGCTTTCAAAGAATAGAGAGGCTTCTCTTTGAGCGGCACTTGATAGTCGACTACTACGTGATCAAGATCGGCCTTGGCCTGCTCTATTAGAGACCTAATACGCAGCGTTGCCTGCGGCGTAGCGGTAACACCCATCCAGTCCGCGCGGTCGTACCAAGCAGCCGCATCAGTTACAGCTGCTCCCATCACCGTGTTCGTATCTGCACTTACATAAAAGAGTCCGATCGAAATTGCGCCTCTGAAAAGAATGCCTTGCGCAAGGGAATCCACAGCAAACTTGCGAAGCAGCAAGCAAAAGTCTTCGACATCTTTAACCGTGGCTTGTCTGCCTGTCGTGTATACAATTAAGACCGTATCGTTGAAGATGAACGTTCTGACCAGGTCCGCGTCGATATCTCCGCGCACATCCTTCGCTTTTCTATTGAGGAGATTTAAGACAGATTCCCTCGATTTGAGGAATTGTTTTATTCCCTCCTCAGAGTAATTAGCTGCGCCGAGCGCATCGAGAATTGCGATGAGTCCTTGTTGTTGCTGCTCCACAGTGAGTTTGTTCTGCCGATTAGGTTCCGAGTTCCGAGGTCGCGCGCAGCCCAGAACGCGGATTCTATCTTTCAAGTTCAGAGTTGCTGCTGGCGAGAATCATTTAACCGCCATCATTAGGCGCTCTTTTTCAATATCCTTTGCGAGCTGTTCCATTTCTCTGCGATTCGGGAAGACCTTAACACCTTCTTCCACAATGCTGTGTATGCGGGATAACAACCGTGCTTTCTCATCCGGGCTAATAATCGCACGCCTGACCCATTTGAGCCCCTGGCTTCCAAGAATGTGATACGGGTAGTAGTCAAATCTCCCTCGACGTTCAATGGCATCCTCTAGTTCAGCAAATGCCTCATTGGCACTGTCTTCGGCACCCACAGAACTGGCATTCTCTGAGGCTCTCTTTAACGTCATATACGCCCATTCGGTCTGCACCATATAATCGTCCGGCGCCATTTGTCGGGCTTGATCCAAAAAATTCTTCGCCAAATCAAGGTTGCCAACTTCTACCTCATAGCTCCCACGCTGCAGATAGTAATGGTAATTCCAACCTAGAATCTCCTCGATCTCGCCATAAGCAAGCCTAGGCGTAGCTTGATCGGACGTTAGTTTGATCAGTACATCGTGGTTCATTAGCTGCAGTAGGAGTTTTTGTTCACGCGACTTGAGATGCTGCGACGGATGCGCTTTCGTCGCAATCGCCCAAACCAACCCGATGATCGGATCACGCATTAACCCTTGCTTCCTGTAGTAATCTACAGCGCGG
>DIYZ01000091.1 GCA_002427845.1 Chloracidobacterium sp. UBA6041
GGTCCGCTGCAAGCGCTTGTTGAACTAAATCCGCCTGCGGGCGGATAGATAAAAAACTCACGGTTGCTCGCTCACACTTTCCCTTTTCCTCGACCAGTCAATGGCTACAGTATTCCTTCCAGGGAGGACCATGGTGACTCTCAGCAAAGGGCCACCATTTTCCCCCTCCCCGGAAGGAGATACCGTATGTCACCGTTACAGCAACGGATGATTGAGGATATGCAATTGCGAGGACTCTCGGCAAGAACTCAAGAAGCTTACGCGCGCGCCGTGTGGCAACTGGCCCAGCATTACCACCGCCGCCCGGACCAACTCAGCGAGGAAGAGTTGCGCCAGTACTTTCTCTATTTGGCTAACGAGAAGAAGATCGCTCGGCCCACTGCCACTATTGCGCTCTGTGGCATCAAGTTCTTCTATGAGCAGACTCTGAAGCAAGAGTGGCCCACGCTCCGCTTTGTGCGGCCGCCGCGCGAATGGAAGCTGCCCGTGGTGCTGAGCCGGAAAGAAGTGCGGCGCATTCTGCACGAGGTGCGCATTCCGGTCTATCGTGCTTGCCTGACCACGATCTATGCCTGTGGCTTGCGCTTGCTGGAAGGAACCCGGCTGCAGGTAGCGGACGTGGACAGTGCCCGGATGCTCTTACACATCCATGGCAAGAGCAAGAAAGATCGTTACGTACCACTGCCCGCGCCGACGCTGCAACTGCTGCGCACTTTCTGGCGCACGCATCGCGCACCCGTCTGGCTGTTTCCGGCCCCGACCCGTCACGGGCTGGCCCATAGTCTGGCGCATGATGGTGGGCCAGTCACCCGCAGCAGTCTACAGAGTGCGTTCCGTATGGTCGGCATATTGGTGGATTTTTTGGGAATCAATCCGATGAAGGCTCTCCTTTGGACCGCCGTCATCAACGGTGTGCTCTCGCCGCCGCTCTTATTAATCATCATGCTCGTTTCAAGCAACCGGAACATTATGGGCGACAAAGTGAATGGCGTGGGCGCCAACATCGTAGGATGGACAGCGACAGCTATCATGTTTGCTGCCGCAATCGGCATGATTCTGACTTGGAATCAACAGTAGTTTCAGGAACGCGCGAATCAATACCTCATTCGACTGGGTCGCTATGGATATGTACCTTACTGCGAGGAATTTCAGCTTCGATTGCCCGTAAGACTCTCACAGTTAGACCGTGCGCCTCCTCGAACCGCTTGTCCCGATCAACTTCCAAATGTAAGTCTATGAACTTCTGTGAGCCTGACCGGCGCGTCCGCAAGTCATGGAACCCCCTTACACCCATCGTCCGATAACGAGCCACTATCTCAGCTATCGTACGGTCGATCTCAACCGGCAAGCTGCGGTCCATCAAAACATTTATCGATTCGTGAGCCAGCCCAATAGCCGACTTAATAATGTAGAGCGCAATAACTAACGAAATCAGCGGGTCGGCCAGGCTCCAACCGCCGAACGCTGTGAGAAGAAGCGCGATGAGCACTCCCGTATTGATGTTGGTCACGGCATAATACCCCGTGCGGCTACGTACAACTCCTTTGGCGCGTCGATTTCGATGAGTAAATGGACGATTTTGGACAAAAAGAAAAAGAAAGGGAATACGGTTTCTTTTCGCCAAGGGTGACCTAGGTTTTTCATGGTGTCCGCACCAGTTCGCCTTTGAATTTCCCTGGCGGCGTTAAAAGAGAGTGGGGGAAGCCCCCCTGAGGGGATGCCGGCCTTCAAAGCGCCCGGGTTCCTTTGGCGCTCCCGTTGTTGTCGTAATTGCAAATGGCGACAGATGACGACAGATGAAAGCTATCACGGGGAAAAGGCCACCTTTGTCGTACTTTCTTGCGGACTGTGTCGTTGCACTGGCTGTAGACTCCACAGTGCGTTCCAATTCGGTCAACAGTTCCATACACACTTGGGGTCCGGCGCTAATTCGCCTAGAGTCCAAATTGCTTTAGTAAACTGGACATAAGCGCCTCTGCTCCTCCTTCTCGCGCTCTATCCGTTCAGCGTCAGCCTGTTTCTCTTGATTAATTCGGATGCGCTCTTGTTCCTCTGCTTTCATTCGTTCAGATTCGATGCGCTTTTCTTCCTCCTCGCATTGCTTTGCATGAAGTGCCTCGTTGATCACCCGTTGGTTCTCTTGCTCAAAAAAACTGATTTCTTCAAGTGTCTGTGGCAAAGCCGCATCCCATAACACAAGCTCACACGCCTCGCGCTGCTTGAGATTATTTAGGTGATAGTTGCAAGTATCGAGAGCGGAGCCCGCACGACGGGTAACTTCAGAGTCTTTATCAAAGCCGTGGTTTAGAATGACTTCATCAATCTGATCGTAATAATAACGTGAGCTAGGATCAGCGAACTGGATCTGTTTGAGCGTTTCGTCGAGCGGAAAACTCTCTGGGCCATTGGCCAAACGTTTGAATCGTTTAGTCTGACATTGATGAAATTCAAACGCCCTCTGCTTGCGTTCTTCTTGCTCACGTTTTGCCTTTTCTTCTGTCAATGTTAAAGGTCGGCGCATGATCCCGTATCGCGTGTAGTTCTTCTGCCGCGCATCCCCATCCGCCGGCGCTACTTTGGAGTCTTCATACTTCTTCACCTCAGAGTCGCTGAAGCGCAGCCAAATGTGAGCGGCATGGACACGCTCGTCAATAAACTGTCTCGACGGGTGGGAGTTGTAGATGAGTGATACCGCCTCGCGTTGAGGATCGTTCAGTCCCTCTAGAGGCACACCGAACCGCGTGCCACAGTACCAGCATTTAGTTTGCAGCACACTGTTTGAACTTTCCGGATGAGGTATTTCGCTCTCAAGAAAACCATCACTCAAAGAGTATCGGCAACAGATGCACCGCAACACCTGTTGATGTTTTGCCTCAAGTTTGGCGAGTCTTGCTGCCAGGCTCATTACTCTTCCTCGTTTTCATCCTGATTGAAAGAGCGTCCGACTTTCTCGGCGTCTTCTCTAGCTTTCAGTGCTGTCTCGAGTTGAGCAAGACGAGTCTCAAAATCAAATAACTCGCGAGCCCTTAGGGTGTAATCAAGAATGGTCCTTGCAGCCTGAACCTCTGCCGAGGGATTCTTAAAGCACAGCGCGAAGAAAGGAAAATAGGCCATGGCAATCTACAAACGAGGACGCGTGTATTGGTATCAATTCGTTTTCAATAACAAGCGTGTCCAATGTTCTACAAAACAGGGTAATCCGCGCGTGGCGCGTCAGATTGAAGCGGCGCACAAGACCAGGTTGGCAAAAGGCGAAGTGGGTATCGCTGAGCCAAAGAAAGTCCTGACCTTGCGAGAATTCGGGCTGAGGTTTCAAGCTGAAATCAAAGTGCACTGTGCCGGAAAGCCGAGAACCATCGCGTTTTGGGATCAGAAGCTGACGCGACTTCTGGAATTCGCCCCGCTGGCATCATCACCGCTCGACAAGATTAACAAGGCCCTTATTGCGCGTTATATCGAAAGCCGTCACAGCAAGGTTGCTGTGGCCACAATAAATCGTGAGCTGGCAACGTTGAGGCGCATACTCTATCTGGCTCACGACTGGAATGAGATTGCTGCGGTGCCTCGGATCAAAATGCTCAAAGGTGAACGAAGTCGCGACTTTGTTCTTTCGCACCAGCAGGAGAAAACGTATCTAGAGGCGGCACCTCAGCCGCTCAAAGATGTTGCTACATTGCTTCTCGAGACAGGATTGCGTTTGGGTGAAGCGCTGGCCCTGAAGTGGACCGACATTGAACTAGATGCCGCAAACGGTAAAAAGCTCGGTTATCTGTTTGTTAAGGAAGGCAAATCGAAGAATGCGCGGCGTCACGTAAGCCTAACCTCCCGCGCTCAAGAGATGCTGGTGAACCGATCGCTCGAAAGCAAGTCGGAATATGTCTTCGCAAACTATGCTGGAAAGCCGTACCTCGTGACCTCGCTCGATCATCTTCACAAGAAGCTCCGAGGTGATTTGCAGCTTCCGAATGACTGCGTGATACACTCATTGCGCCACACGTTTTTGACTAGGTTTGGTGAAGCTGGCGCAGATGCCTTCACTATCAAGAAGGTCGCGGGTCATAGCAGCGTGACGATCTCGGAACGCTACATCCACCCAACACCGGAAGGCCAGGAACGCGCCTTCGAGCGTTTCGCTAATCTGAACCAAGAGGCGGTTAAAAAGGCGGAAAAGGACGCGGAGTCACTACAATTTCCGCTACAGTCCTAGCCGACCGCTTGTAAGTTATTGTGCCCCTGTAGCTCAACGGTTAGAGAAGCAGACTCATAATCTGTTGGTTCGGGGTTCGAATCCCTGCGGGGGCACCAATTTTCTATGCTCAAACGCAAGATGGCGCGATTATGGCGCGATTTTTCAACCGGCCTTCCTCTCGCGCTCTGAATCGCGGTTCTTTTTTGGGAATCGAACCACTCTTCCCGGCTTACTCTGCCCAAGCGTCGTAACTGCCTGGCGCAGATTCGCCGGTGTCTGATGCGTGTACACACTCGTCATGCGCGTCGTTGTATGACCGAGTAAGTCTCTGATGTCCCACTCGTGAACTCCATTGGCCCGCAGACGAGTTGCAAAGGTGTGACGCGTATCATGGAACCTAAGATCCACGAGCCCCGCCGCTGCGCAAGCATTCCGCCACCCGGTCTTGATGGAATCGATGTTCACACCCGTCTTTGAAACGCTGAACACGAAATCCCTTGTTCCGGCATCCTGCTTGAGCGCCTTCAACTCCGCGAAAACAATGTCGTTCATGGGAATGGTCCGAGTCCTCCCAGTCTTGCTCTTGGCGATGAAAATTGTCCGAGCGACAAAGTTCACGTGCTCCCACTGTAGGTCGAGAATTTCACCGCGCCGCATCCCCGTGTTCAAAGCGACGGTGACTACGGAGCGGATATGATCTCGCCTGCCGGTGAGCTTGGCGAACAGTTTCACTTCTTCATCTGCGGTAATGAACCTCTCACGACTGCCGTTCTCCTTTAGCAGTCGCACGCGCCTCATCGGGTTGGAATCGATCAGCTCGTTGTCGAAAGCCATCGAGAGTATTTTTGAGAGACAAGCGAGATCGCGATTGACACTTGCCGGCGAGCGCGGTTTCGGCCGCTCCGGCTTATCGTGCATCGTCGGCGTTGCCAACCGCTCCCGTTTGAATCTCTCAATCATCATTGGCTTGATGTCCCGCAGATGGTTCTCACCGAAGAAGTCCTTGAGCGGAACACAGCGCATCTCATCCTCGCGGTAACTGCGCTTGTTCGCCCTGGACCATGGTAAGAAAGTTTCATCGACAAATTCAGAGAAAAGCTTTTTGCTCGGGTTGTACTTCCGTTCATAGATCGCTTCTCTGATTTGGTTCTCGGCTCGTTCCGCTTGAGCCTGAGTCCAAGCGCCGGGAATCGATTGACGGATGTATTGACCTTGCAGACTGAATTCGATCCACCAGGTCGCTTTGCCCCAATCGCTGTCCGAGCGCCTGAGTCTCCTTCCGTTGTATCGTTTGTAAATTGCCATTCGACTGCTCTCCCTTCTGGAAAAGGAATCACAGCCGTCAAAGTGGCTCGATTCTAAATCCGGAAGGTTTCAGTGTCACGCCGGTCTGCCGTCACGCGATCTTCAGACGCCGCTGTTCGCTTTGAACCCGTCGCCTCCGGGCCTCTTCCCGCGCCCACACGTCGACCTCGTCTCGATTGAATCGCAAGAGATCACCCATGTAGGCGTGTGGTAAGGGATGCTCATTCTCGGCGCGCTTGACCCACTTCATGATTCCTGCGGTCGTGGGTTCGTCATTGGCGTTCACGAGCTGCCAATAGCGAGCAAGCTGAGTTGCAGTCATCCACCCAAGCAGGGGCTCCGCCGGGGCTCGCCCAGTTTCGGGCTGGGCCAGGACCAGCGCGATTGCTTCATGTGTCGCGCGATCAAGTACGCGGGTTAGTTTTTCTTTCAGGTCTAAGGTTTGGTCGAGCATGGTATCGCTCGACCATTACAAGGAATGTGCCACTGTCCATCTCAGAGGAAGGGATATGAAGAACTCGTGCATAAAGTAGGGAATACCCGACGAAGGCGCCTTCGAGAAGTCTGGCGCAGGGGCACCCTGCGTGTAAGACACCTACACCCTAACCCAACAGCTCTGTTGACGCTGAAGAGCCTCGTTCGATGACCGGGCAACGAAGGCCCCGAAACCTTCGACGTCCGACGACGCCGACGTTTAAGTTCAGGTGGGGCCACCCTCATCGAGACAATTTTCGGGCTGAAAAACGCTCTGGGAAATCTTAAGAACGTCCTCCGAAGGCGCATTGAATCTTAAGAGCTAAGTTGCGCTCAGAACGAGGTTTGTTGACGATCTTAAGATCTTAAGAATCTTAACTTAAGAATCTTAATTCTTAAGATGTTGAATGCGCGGACTTTGCGGGAATTTCGAAACGCCGAAGTTCGCGTCTATCTTGTCTGCCCTCTTAATAAGTCATCTTAAGATGGTTTTGCACTGCACATTGCATCTGCAAACCTCGACCGTGATTCCCTTCCGGAGTAGTTGGAACAATAGCCTCGAATCTCGGTGCGGACGAAGCAAGCGATGCGCACAACCATGCGCCGAAAAATCTACAACAGCCGGGCGTACGATGACGTTCATTATGTTCCGGTGCGGGCAGCGTGACGTCGGTTTCCCAGATGGCGCGCCGCTTGTCTGACCAGGACATCAATGCGCGTTATCGGATGACGTCTTTTATCCGTTTGGTGGCAGCCATTGACGCCAACCTTATGGGGTGCCTAGACTCAGCCTGCCCCTCGCGATGAACGCGGTGCTGCAAGAGTTGGTTCCTGCGCCGTTCATTACACGGTAAGCATTGGGCAGGAAATCGTAGTAAGCCATAGCTCACGTCCCTTCGGAGATATCTGGAGATGAGTTCCCTTTACCAATCGAAGAGATTTATCCCAAGGGCGGGCTGGCTCTCCTTGCACCGCGCACAAACCGTGTGGTTTCTGGCAGGTCTCCTGACCATATCCGTCGCCGGGTCTGCTGGTTTCTTAACGACCAACGTTGTTACGACCGGTCAGCAAACAGACAAATGGAAGATGAGAACGAACGACGCTATCCATGTTGTGAAAACTGCCAGTCCGGCCAAAGGTGAATCCCTCCCACTCAGGTCGATGTCTGCCAAAGCGCTGCGGGCAGCTGGCGTTTCAACTGCAGTCATACCAAAGAGCGGCAGCGGAGTTGATGAATACATCGTTATGAACGTCGAATTTACGAGTGCCGCAACGCGAATGCGATTTCGGCAACGCGGCGCGACGGTGTTCGCAGCTTTCGATCGTTTTGCAGACCTGTTCGTATCGAGTGAACAGGTTGAGGATTCTATTCTGCGACGGACTGATGTTGTCTGGGCCGAACGGATCAGCAGAGTCAGCGCACCGCCTGCGCCAGCCCCTGAAAGAGGTACACCCACAAGACAGGTTGCAGAACGAATCGTCCGCGGCGGGGTCGGGGACCTGACGGGACGCGGAGTCGCCATTGCGCTCGTGGATTCGGGGATCGACTTTCGTAATGCGGACTTCATTTCTTATGACGCTGATGGGCGGCCAACATCGCGTTTGTTGTACTTGTGGGATACGACAAGCGACGCATTCGATACGCGTAGAATTGGCACGAAACCGCCTCTGTCATATCCAAATGGTGCATCGCTCGGTACTCTTTACACGCAAGCGCAGTTAACCCAGGAACTTCGCTCAACTACCAAGCGCATCCTTGCCACAGATCTAAACGGGCACGGCACCGCATGTGCCAGCATCGCCGCGGGAAATGGTCAAAGCGATCGCGGACCAAATGGCCTAAAGCGAACTGAAACAATAGGTGTCGCGCCCGGTGCGGATATTATTGGTATTCGCATTGGCAGAGCCGAGGGTCCCGAGAACAATTACCTGCTGAATGCTGCAGTCGGTTGGCTTGACCAAGTTGTGGGAGCGGAGCCGCTGGTTGTTTCGTTTTCTTTCGGTGGACATCGTGGTGGGCACGATGGTCAATTGATTGAAGAGCGTGAACTGAGTGCTCGTTTTCCTCTAACGAAACGGAGCAGGGCGATCGTAGTTGCTGCCGGTAACGAAGGCTCGGACAGCTTTCATTCAGAAGCGACGTTCGGTGGTCGAGGCGCGGCTAAGTTAGTGAGATGGCAAACTGCGGATGAGAACTACATGAAGCTTTATTTCAGCAGCGCAGACGATGACATAGTTGTCGTGCCGGCTGGTGACTCGAAACTCAAGGTCGTGACAAGCTGGATCAATCCGTTCACGCATCAACTGGTCGCGATCGTCAAGGTTCAGGCCGGCAATGGCGGCCTCTGGCTCTACGACGACTCAGGTCGGCAAAACAAAGCTAACATCTATATGGGTGAAGCCGACTTCACTTCTGACACCGTATCCCATAACACGCTGGTTGGTACTCCAGGAACGGCCAGCACTGTTCTCACAGTTGGCAGCTATGACTGGAACGACCTTTTCCACCAAGCTGGCAAGGTCTATTCTCTGTCAGACGTCTGCGCCTCCGGTCAACAATTAGTCATTGGTGGCCTGTCATGCTATTCGAGCCCTGGCTATTCTCGTAACGGGACGATTAAGCCAGAGATAATTTCGCCGGGAGGATGGTATGAGGCCAGTTATGCGAAGAAATTGGACGGCACCGGGCCCGAAGGATGGCGGGTTGACAGCACTGGAAAGTATGTGGCCATGAACGGCACAAGTGCCGCAACCCCATACACGGCGGGTATTGTTGCGTTGATGTTCCAGAAACGGCCGACACTTACCTTCGGCGAAATCCGGCGACTAATCACGACGAACGCTAGCAAGGATGACTTGGTAACTGGGCCAGTCCCTAATCCGAATTGGGGTTATGGAAAACTCGACTTTGCTGCTACGGAGCGAATTCTCAGGTCGCTGAGCAATTAGCCCTCGGGTTCATTCTCGAAAGAACTTATGTCCTCCATCGCGAAACCTCTTCGCTGCGGACTTATCGGGCGCACTAAAGCACTAGTCCTCGTATTCCCGATCGCTCTCTTGCTGCTAGGCTTCCCTGTTTCAGCTCAACAGCTAGGACCTGTGATTATTCAGGGAAAGCCGGTTCTCAGGTACACCGACAACAAGGGGTGTGAGTCGATCATTAGTTTTGGCAGATTTGGAGGTAACGAAGAAGCACTTAGCATCAGAGTAATTCATTTTCACGGTAGCACCTGGGGCGAGAGGGGTTGGCTGTTTATTGCCAAGAATCGAATATTCTTTGGACCTGATCCGAGTCAGAAAGATGAACATGCATTTAGCATTGCAAGAAGTGAATTCAAAGAAGCCAAGGTGTCCACTGATCACAAGGTTCACTATCTTACGATCATAAGTAACGGAAAAAAGAATCAAGAGTTTGCCATCGGTTGCTTCGGAAACACCCACGACGTGGACGACATGTTCGTTCCAGTTCTGAATTATGCTGTCCTTGCCGCTAACGACTTTGATTCCGGCGTAAAGGAATTCCAACAACTCACAGCAAAGGTGCTACCGCAGAAGACCGAGCACGATACGACGATCGAAGATCTTCTCCGAACCAGTCCCGGAACTTCAGCGGCCGAGTCCCCGAGCCGCACCGCCATAACCCAAGAACCGACTCTTGACGCCAAGACTCTTGTCAATTTAGGAAAGACGCACTTAAAGCTTCACTTGTACGATGAAGCCGTCGTTGCCTTTAAGCAAGCAGTTCACATCAAAGCCGATTACCCGGAGGCGTACAATGGACTCGGCGATGCTTATCTCTATTCGGGACACCCTCAAGACGCGATAACGGCGTATTCCCAGGCAATCAAGATCAACCCGAATTTCGCCGAGGCGTACAATGGACTGGGCGTCGCTTACTCTGATACCTACCAGCCGGAGGAAGCGCTGAAAGCGTTGAGGCGAGCTGTCGAATTGGAGCCTACCTCCCCATCAAACTTTTATTTCGTGGGCTTAACGTACAAGAAGTTGGGCAAACGAAAGGAAGCCATTGAACTGCACCCTTGACTGA
>DIYZ01000086.1 GCA_002427845.1 Chloracidobacterium sp. UBA6041
GGCGCTAAACGCGATCGTTCACTACCACCCGAGGCTCATCCACTCGCTGATCTAACCATCTGGGCCGCCTTACTCATTCGCCAGGTCAACCCAGCCACAATCGTTATTGAAGAAGCCCCGGACTATCTCACGAGCGGCGCCGGCTTCATGCTTCGACTTTTTCTCGAGCGCGCAGGTTACTTCGTCCACGCAGCAGTTCTCGACCCAACCCTGTACGGTGAGTTAACAGGTAGAAAACGAACTGTGATGGTGGCCACATCAAAACCAGGATTCCAATGGCCCACTACCACTCCTTGCACAAAAACGTTCGGAGATATCGCAGACCCGCCTGACCTCGTTGAAAACCAATACTTCACAGCTGACGAAAAACCCTGGCTTGTAAACCACTGGAATGAACAAACCCGTAAAGGAAACGGTTTTGCCCCTCCTCAACTCACGGATCACAGCACCAAAGTTCCAGTCATCCGAAAAAGATATCTATGTGACTTAAGTCAATTGTTTGCCGCGAGAGGAAGCAAAAGATTGCCGCAAGATGTGAAAAATGCGCGCCTTTTTGATATCTCAACTTGAACGCAAAAGCGCAAATGGAAGCAAGCGTTTGCCGAAAGTGCAAATTGGAAGTTAAGCCTTGCCGAAAGTTCAAAGGGATTGTCGACGTCACGGGTCTGGGCACGTCACGAGCGTATGCGCCTAAATAGTCCCATCGATCGAGGGGTGCTTCATCCATCGGGGCGGGACGCCGCGCGCAGGGTAATCGTCGAGCGATCCCTACGAGGCAAGCGCAGTGCGTAGCTGTTCGTCGGTGATCTTGCCGCCGCTCAAAAGAAGCGCTGCGGTTTGGCCCGTGTGCGCCTTTTCAACATAAAGATCAATTGCTTGAAGCATTACATTTTCACTCACCAGCACAAAGTCATCAAAGTGCTGCCACAGGATGCGCTGTGTCAGCTCAAAGGCGGCGCGCGTGGCGGGACCTCCCGCCGCAGTCTCCATATTGTCTTCGAGCAGTTCGCGGGCGCGACATGATTTGTAGGCCGCAGGCGCCCGCTCGGCCTGCACTCCAATGACTTCGATCATAGGGTTGAGAGTATTAGCGACCAAGCGGGACTTTCCGCCTCGGTTAGTGCCCACCCAGGGCTGGCCCTGCCGATCCGCAGCAATCGCATTGACAATCAAATGTGCCAATTCCTCAAACGGGCCGTAATTGGTGAAGCGATAACCATCAAAGCGGCTCTGTCCCTCAAACGAGCCAGACCAGAGATAACCCTTCGCATCTTGATGAATGGTTTCACAGTGCTGTGGGCCAGTCCGTCAGGCACATCGTAGTGGCGCAGCGAAAGCAGCAACAGACAGAAATGTCTGTCATACTAAGTGGCCGTTGATGATCAAGTTCGCTAGAATGCTGCGCATCACGCAGGACGTGGATTAAGGTATCCGGACAGTCTTTCAGTCAACGAGCTTTTCTGATAATGAGTTCAAGCCTTCCGCCAGGCGCTCGCTTAGGCCGGTACGAAATCCGCTCGCAAATCGGGGCGGGCGGGATGGGTGAAGTATATCTTGCGCGAGACACGAGCGAGCTGGAGCGCATCGTGGCGATTAAGCTGTTGTCCGCTGAAGTTGCTTCCGATCCGAAACGCATGCAGCGCTTTGTCCAGGAAGCGAAGACTGTATCTGCGCTCAATCATCCGAACATTCTGACCATCTACGAATTTGGGCAAGAGGGAGCCACGCGCTTTATCGCCACGGAGTATGTTGACGGCTTGACCTTGCGCGAGCACGTACGTAGTCGCCGGCTGAAACTGCACGAGGTGCTGGACATCGCGATGCAGATTGCGGCGGCGCTTGATGCGGCGCACGAAGCACATGTCGTCCATCGCGACATCAAGCCCGACAACGTCATGATTCGCCGGCGCGATCACATCGTGAAAGTCCTTGATTTTGGCCTGGCAAAACCGATTGAGAAGATTGTGGCGGCAGAAGCACCGCGAGTTGACTCGGAAGCAGGAACGAGACTGCTCGTGAACACCGAGCCGGGAGTCGTGATGGGCACGGTGAGCTATATGTCGCCGGAACAGTCTCAGGGCTCAGCGCGAGCGGACCATCGCACCGACATCTGGAGTTTGGGCACAGTGCTCTATGAAATGATCGCGGGGCGCGTGCCCTTCGAAGGCAAAGACGTGCACCGGCAAATCATCGCGATTCAAGAGCAAGCGCCATTGCCGCTGGCGCGATACGCGGAAGGCGTGCCTGAACGTTTGGAAGAGATCGTGGCGAAGACGCTGGCGAAAGATCCGGACGAGCGTTATCAAACAGCGAAAGACCTGTTGATCGATTTGCGGAACCTGAAACGCAAGCTGGAGGTTGACGCTGAGATTGACCGCACAGTGCCGCCTGAGATGCGCACGCTCGCGTCAACAAGCAGCGGCCAGAGTGCGCTGGCAACGGCATCCGGCGCTACGGCAGCGACGGCACAGCCTAGCGCCTCGCACCCACCTTCCAGCGCTGAGTACATCGTCACGGGAATCAAACAGCACAAGCTCGCGGCAGTGATCGCCATTGTCGTGCTGGCTCTTGGCATCGTTGGTCTTGCGGCTTATCTGCACGCGCGCAGCACGGAGGTCGCCATTGACTCCATCGCCGTTCTGCCGTTTGTCAACCAGAATCGCGATCCCGAGACTGAATATCTTTCCGATGGCTTGACTGAAAGCATCATCAACAGCCTGACGCAGCTACCCTCCTTGCGCGTGAGCCCGCGCAGCACAGTCTTCCAGTACAAAGGAAAGGATACCGACCCGATGAGAGTGGGGCATGACCTGGGTGTGCGTGCCGTCTTGACGGGCCGGCTGCTGCAACGCGGCGACAATCTGATGGTCAGTGCAGAATTGTTGGACGTGCGTGATAACAGGCAGATCTGGGGCGAGCAGTACAATCGCAAAGTCGCCGACGCGCTCGCCGTGCAGCAAGAGATCTCGCGCGAGATATCCGAGCGGCTGCGTACGAAGCTGAGCAGTGAAGAACAAAGGCAGTTGACCAGGCGCGACACGAGTAATCCGGAAGCTTACGGGTTCTATTTGAAGGGTCGTTATTACTGGAACAAGCGGACTGCAGACAACATTAGGAAAGCGATCGAGCAGTTTCAGCAGGCCGCCGACAAAGATCCGAATTACGCTCTCCCGTATGTGGGACTCGCTGATTGTTACTCAATACTGGAAGTATACCTCGGCACTCCCGCCAGCGAGACCTTACCGAAAGCCAAAGCCTTCGCCGAGCGCGCTCTCCAGCTCGATAATTCGCTGGCGGAAGCCCACGCCTCATTGGGGTACACCTATGATGGACTCTGGCAATGGGAAAACGCTGAGGAAGAATTCAAACGCGCGCTAAGGTTAAACCCGAGTTATCCGACGGCACATCACTGGTATGGCCTCTTACTTCTTGATAAGGGACAATTTGGCGAGGCGTTAACAGAGGCGAGGCGCGCACAAGAGCTCGATCCCCTCTCCCTCGTTATCGGCCAAAATGTCGCGCAAGCTTATCTCGCGCGGGCCGACGTAAATTCATCAATCGAACAAGCCAGGAAAGTCATCGATCTGGATCCGCGCTATTCGAGAGGACATTCGCAACTGGGTTTGGCATATCTCAAACAGGGGAATTATTCAGAGGCAATCGTGGAGCTTCAGAAAGCAGTTGACCTGCCGTCTGAAAGAGATCGTTTCTCCTCTGCCAGCCTTGGGTACGCTTACGGAGTAACAGGAAGGCGCGCCGAAGCGTTGGCCATTCTCAAAGAGCTGGAAGCTAAGTATGAAAGGCACGAAGTGCTCGGCCAAGACCTCGCTGCCGTCTACGCGGGCCTGGGAGATAAGGACCAGGCTTTCGCCTGGCTCGAAAAGGACTTTCAGGCTCGCAGTGGTTTGTTGGCAAGAACCAGATGGCAGTTACCCTTCGAGTCGCTTCGCAGCGACCCGCGATTCGCTGACTTGCTGCGGCGGATGGGACTGAAGCCGTAGCCCAAACTGCGTAGCGCAAACTGTTAGTTTGCGTGGCTGACGTTAACAGGGCGTCTAGTGGAACGGCACAAGACGGAAAGCGGTCCGGTTGCAGTCAACGCGTACAAATTGGACGGACGCGAACTAACAGTTTGCGCGACGGTGCGCTACAGTGCGCTACGGCGAATTGAAATGACATCGTGAAACATTGCCCCACATGTCGAGAAACTTACACGGACGAGACGCTCAAGTTCTGTCGCGTTGATGGCGCGCTGCTTATCGACGACCTGTCTCTGAC
Source organism: Chloracidobacterium sp. UBA6041 (assembly GCA_002427845.1). Classification (GTDB taxonomy): domain Bacteria; phylum Acidobacteriota; class Blastocatellia; order Pyrinomonadales; family Pyrinomonadaceae; genus PSRF01. The sequence goes on from DIYZ01000086.1 coordinate 4,279, forward strand.
TGATGAGTCTTCAGCGACGCGGATTCTTCCGGGTTCACAAACGGGCGAGGCACAAGCTCTCCACACTGACACAGGACAATCACAAGGCACTACTTCAGCGCTCGATGCAGGAAAGATTTTGAAAGCTCCAGCCGGGGAACTCAAAGAAGCACGTCCGACATTGAGCGCCGGGCACGTTCTCGACGGAATCAAACAGCACAAGCTCGCCGCGTTGATTTCGCTGCTTGTGATCGCCGCCGGCATTGTCGGCGTCAGCGTTTACCTTCGCGCGCGGAACAGCGAAGTTGCCATTGAATCTATTGCTGTCTTGCCGTTCGTCAACCAGAACAACGATCCGAATACGGATTACCTCTCAGACGGAATTCCCGAAAGCATCATCAACAGCCTCTCACAATTACCGAATCTCAAGGTGATGTCGCGCAACTCAGTATTCCATTACAAGGGAAAAGATATCGACGCACAGGCGGTTGCAAAAGAGTTGAAGGTGCAAGCGGTGCTCACGGGCAGGGTCGTGCAACGTGGTGATGCTCTTTCGATCAATGTCGAGCTTATCAACGTGCAAGACAATAGCCAGATCTGGGGTCAGCAGTACAACCGCAAACTCGCCGACGTGTTCGCGGTCCAGGAAGAGATGGCGAAAGAGATTTCCGAGAAGCTGCGCTTGAAGCTGACCGGCGCCGAGCGACAGCAGCTTGCGAAGCGGCCCACGGAGAACCTCAAAGCTTTCCAGTACTACATGCAGGGACGGTCGTATGCCCAACGTCGCACCCGCGAGGATTCGCTGACGGCCATTCGCTATTGCGAGAAGGCGATTGAAGAAGATCCAAATTATGCACTCGCCTACGCTGGCTTAACTGACGCCTATACAACACTTGGAGCGTACGGCTACATTGCGCCCATTGAAGGCCGACGCAAAGCGGAAGAGGCCGCGCACAAAGCTCTCGCGCTCGATGATAACCTGGCCGAAGCGCACGCGGCCCTTGGTCAAGGCTACATCGCATTCGCACCGTCCAATTTCTCGCTGGGTGATGGTGAACTGCGGCGTGCAATCGAAATCAGCCCGAGTTTAGCCTTAGCCCATTTCTATTTGGGAATTTCACTCGTGCGACAAGGGCGTCTCGATGAAGGCTTAGAGGCATTACGGAAAGCTCGCGAATTCGATCCGCTCTCCTCAATCATGGCACGGGCAGTGGCCCTTCCTTATTACCTCAAGCGAGATTATGGGCGAGCACTTGAGCTGCTGCGGCAGGCCAATGAACTAGGGCCGGCTTTGAGCACCACCTTTGAAGTAGGAATTTACGTTCAAAACCGGTTATTCAACGACACGTTCGCGGAATTGGAAAAGGCCAAACGGGAGAGAAAAAATGATTCGATTTTGATTTACGATACAGGGGTGATCTACGCGGCGCAGGGGAAGCGGGCGGAAGCACTCCAGAGCATCAAGGATCTGGAGGAGATGTCAGGGGAGAGCCTGAGCCAGGCTCACTACATTGCCAAGATCTATGCGGTCTTGAACGAGAAGGAGATGGCGTTTTCATGGCTGGAACGTGGGTTGGCAACGGGAGCGGTCGGGTTCTTTTATAAAGATGAGCCGGTGTGGGATTCAATCCGCAACGACCCGCGCTTCGCCGACCTGCTGCGGCGAATGGGCATTCCGTCGTAATCCTGCCGAGAGATTAGGACAGAATGAAAGAATCTACCGGTTCTATATTCTGAGCACAATTATTTTTGACCCACCATACACTCCGTCGTGGTTTGCATTTACCCGCGCCACGGTTTTGACGTTTCCTTTAATTCCGCTGTCGTTCGCCTATGCCATTCTGCGGCATCAGGTAATCCCGGTCAGCTTAATCATTAGGCGCAGGAGATGGGTTCTGCTTTGATCGGCTGATCGGAACCATAAGTTTGCCGGTTCGTTATTGGAACCATAAGCCTTCCGTTGCGGCAATCTTATGGTTCAAGTCACAATCTAAGCCAACAAGGCGATGGAGTAGTTGTGAAGCATCCCACCCGCGCAGAATGCTGGCGCTGGCTTACAGTAAACGAAATTAAAAACCTTCACGGCGTTCCACCGTCCTATTACTTGGGAGAAGAAAAGTCCAAAACCGGCGCTGGAGAAATCCTCGGTCAAGGCGTCATAGTCTCCTTTTTTCAAAAGATTATTTCTGCGGCCAGGAACTTTTATAGTAACGACCCAACACCAACCACCCTACATTTAGAAAACTCACCCTCGTCACCAAGAGGAGACTTGCCTACACCCAGCTCGGCAATAAATCAACTTGGACTGGCTTTTACATAACTGTAAGTGCAACACTCAGGCCGCACGACCGCGCTTCCTCCGCGAGTAATAACCCCCTCTCCCAAAACTTCAACACTCTCCGGATAATTAATCTCCCTCGTAACCATCGCGCCTCGACGGCGGGTAAGCCCCGCAGCGGCAATTTGGTATGTTTGCTACGTAGGTGGCATTTGCCTCGCGGCATCGAGTAGTTCTGAGATCTCCTCCTGACCTTCGGGATTCAGCGCGAAGGTAGCATCTAGGAACCAAGCGTACGCTTGCTCCGTGAGTTTGAGATCGCTACTTGAAACGCTGAGATCGACGGATGCCTTAGGATGGGTAATTCGGTTGCGTATCTCCACCGCTTCGCGGAAGGCTCGCCAACCGTGTCCTGAGTAGTCCGCCTGTGCAGAGAGTCCGCGTACCCGCGCGAAGAGCGCAAACACGAAGCGGACGTTCTTGGCAGTCGGAAGGAAAAACGACCGCAATCTCGAAATACGGCTGAGCGATTTTCCCCGACCTCTGCCACTCGTAAAAACCATCCGCTGGAATCAAACATCTCCGTCGTTGAAACGACTCACTGAAGCTCGGCTTGTCCTCGAGAGTTTCGGAGCGCGCATTAATGAATCCTTTACCTTCTTTGCTCCAGGACGGAATGAGGCCCCACTGTAGGAACGCGGCCTCGCGTTCAGCTCCGCGCTCAACGATTGCCAAAATACTTTGACTTGGACCGATGTTATAGTGTGGAAAAAGCTACGGAAGGTTTGAACGACATGTGATCAAATTTTATTCTGCCCGGTGATTTGAGTGTGAAGCGGCCGCACATTTTGACCAACACAATAACTGACAAATTTCTTCGCGTACAACTACGCGCAGTCGCAAGGATAAGGGCGGGGCGGCCCTAAACGGCAAGTTTCCACAACCTTCGCCCCGCTCCATCCAATCTCAGCCTGGTATTGCAGTAGGGACAGTCCTTTAGGTGATATTTGTGTCGGCTAATTCTAATGACCTACATATCAAGCGACTCTTCCCACTCACTGCCCGTGACCCAGGCGAGCGCCGACATTTTGCCCTGAAGAAAGCCCCACTCGAAGTCGTCCCATCCTAAGTTCTCCCTGCCGTACTTCTCCTCGATATCGGCGGACAGCCTCTTGTGGAGATCTACGATTGACCTCTGGTCCGGGGTCAGCGGCTCGGTGCTGCTCTCCGCTTTTTCGATCTGAATCTTAAACCTGTTCCATTTGACTTTGTCAGCGAACTCTTCGTAGGCGGCCAAGATGTCCTTGTCGTTGCGCCGGAGGAGCATAGGCCACAGCTCGCCCGGAAACTCCTCGTCAGGTATCCACTCCACCTTGTCACCGCTTTCCGTGTAGCCAATACGGAAGCCGTTCGGCCCTAACTGCCCCGCCTCCACTGGGTCCTTCGTCTCGGCGGTGCTGCGCTTCCTTCGCTTGCGAAACACGCGGAGGAAATCGCGGTTCATTTCCTCGATGACGGGTATCAGGTCTGGGTCAAATCGCGCGACTTGGATGCCCGCATCGAGCAGTTGCAACTCCCCCTTACCGCGTATCCGCGGGTTGCGGTCGAGTGCGCCGATGAAGACCTTGCCTACGCGCCGCTCGATGGTCCTGGCAGCACATGGCACCTTGTCTGGGCCTCGCGACGTGCACGGCTCCAATGTCGTGTAGAGCGTCGCACCGGCCAAGACTTCTTTCTGGAGCTTCATCTCCATCAGCGTGAACTCCGCGTGATCGCCTGTGGCGTACTCGCCCCGGTACGCTGTGCCCAATATCACGCCGTCGCGTGCTATGACCGCTCCGACCTTCGGCGATACCTTATCTGGTTCGCTTATGCATTTTCGCGAAAGCTCTATCGCCTGTAGCATGAGGTCTCTGTCGCTCAGGCGCTCCTTCTTTTCCATTCCTTCCACCGATGCAGGCTCCAAGACACTCATTACTTCTGGCGTCACGTGATCATTAATGAATGTTAACGCCTCGAATGCATTTCCATGGAGGGGCAGAAATTGTTCTACTGAAGCTGAAAGGTCATCTCTGCCTATTAGTTTGAGATAGCTTACGAGAGCCAATAGCTTGCCTCGTAACGCAGTGTCATACAAACCTTGCGGCTCCAGGTCCTCAAAGTACTGCTGAGTATCGATGAAATCGACAGTAAGTTCTCCAAGCAACTTGCGAATAGCGGTTTTTCGGTCAGGCGTCATAATCAAATCACTAAGTACGGCGACGCTGCGGTTCAAACTGCTCGCTGGCAATGACCTAAGCCGACGGCAGCCGCGCCGAGCAAACATCCCCATATGCTTGCTAATCTAAGCGAACGAGCATCAATGATTGTAAAGAACCAGGCCATCTTGCACGATACTATTATATCGAAAATCAAGAGTGCCTCAGAACGCATCGAATTGCCCTAAGAATCAAAGGAGGCCCGCAACCTTTCCTTCAGGACTGCCTCCTTCGGCGTCCTCACGCCACGTTGTAACCATTCTCGTACCTTCGTTACAGTCAGAGTGTGCGTAACCGAGCTGCGAACCTCCACCTGCAACTGAGTCAAACCACCCGGTTCAAGTTCATGCTTTCGAAAGGCGCACAAGCCTAGAACTGAGGCTTCGTACAAGCCCTGTGCCTCCACTTCGACCGAATGACGGATGCCGTCTAAATCTACAAATGACACGATGCAGGCCGCCATGAGGCGCAGGATAGCATTTTCGGAAATTTTCGCCAATCGGACAATGTGCCATTTACGGCACAAGAGGGTTGGTAACAAAGGTTGCCCTACGAGAAAGTATAAATGAACTTTGCCCAATAAGCGTTTTTAGCATACTCTCGCTCCGGCATCCGCCGGTTCGTATCTTTGTATTACAAGCGAAACAAGGTATAAACTACGCAACATTCTCACGGTGTGCGCCTATGATGAAAGTTGACCTTGTTGGTCGAATCAACAATGTACCTCTCGGTGTGAACCGCCCTTTGCTTCCTCTATTTGAGGCGGTAGTCAATTCAATTCAATCAATACATGCCACAGGCCGGACAGACGGACGAATTGATATTCGTGTCTCCAGGGACGAAACTCAAGAACTTATCTTTGAACTTAGCCAGGACATACGCCCAGTTACCGGCTTCACAATCACTGACAATGGTATCGGATTCGACAATGCGAATTTCGAGTCCTTTACTACATCAGACACGAAGTACAAACCGGGAGCGAAAGGCATTGGCCGTTTTATGTGGCTCAAGGCTTTTGGTTCTGTACACGTTGATAGCACCTACGCTTTCAACGGGTCTTTCTTTCAGCGGAGATTTGATTTTAGACTTTCAAGCGAAGGCATTGAAAACGCAGTTAGTTTTTTAGCCCCAACTGAGGAACTTAAGACTGAAATCAAGTTGATCAACTACAAAGACCGCTACCAAAAAACTTGTCCAAAGCATTTAGAGTTAATAGCTGAACGATTGATAGAGCACACCTTGATTTATTTTCTTTCCAATCGCTGTCCGGCAATGTCGATTAGCGATTCAAAGACCCACATTAATCTAAACGAACATTTCAATAATAATGTCCGAGGGACGACCAGCACAGTTACATTTGAGGTGAAGGGCGAAGCCTTTAAGCTGGTCCATTTGCGGCTGTATTTTACTCACGAGAAAAATCATCAGGTCCATCTTTGCGGCAATGACAGAGTTGTTGAGAGCCTCAACCTAGGCAAGCGGATCCCAGACCTTAACGCGAAACTAGCGGATGAAGATGGCAATCCGTTTAAGTACGCCGCGTGTGTTACCAGCGATTATTTTAATGAGCATGTAAACATGGAAAGAGTCGCGTTCGATATCCCTGAAAGTGACGACGGGTTATTCCCGGACATGGTAACAATGGAGGAGATCGAATCGAACGTCCTATCGGGTGTTAAGCAGTTTATTGAGCCTTATCTAAAGCCGATCCGGGAGGAGAAGGCAGAAAAGATTAATCGCTTTGTCGAAACTAAAGCGCCGCAGTATCGCTCAACCATTAAGTACATGCAAAATGCACTTGACCAAATCTCTCCAGACGTGCCGGAGGAGAGATTAGAGGTTGAGCTACACAAGCTCAGATATAGATTCAATACCGAGATCAAGGAAGAGACCCAGCAGTTTATTAATTCGACAATTGGGGACTTGATTAACGTTGGTGACTACCTTGCTCAGTACAAGAGTCTTCTATCTAAGATTTCTGAACTAAGCAGTGACCAGCTTACCGAATACGTCTTGTATCGGAAGGCCATCATTTCTTTGCTGCAAAAAAGTATCAAGCTAACGGAAGAAGGCAAGTATCCTTTGGAAGAAGCGGTACACGGAATCATCTTTCCTCTGACCACTACTTCAAATGAGGTGAATTACGAACGACAGAACCTGTGGCTCATTGACGAGAGGTTGTCCTATCACCATTTCTTAGCCTCAGACAAGCCACTAAAGACTATTGACGTAATCGATACTGAAAGCGGCCTGGAGCCTGACCTTCTAGTCTTTAATAAAGCCTTAGCCTATGTGGAGCCTCCCGCACCTTTTCATTCGGTGGTAATTATTGAATTCAAACGACCGATGCGGAAAGGGTACGCGGATGAGGAGAATCCCTTTGAGCAGGTTATCAAATACATAACCAAAATCCGGGACTCAAAAGCATTGGACAAAGACGGTCGGCTGATACCTATAAATGAAAATACTCCGTTCTACGCATACATCATCTGCGACCGAACAGAGAATCTAAGAAACTACGCTGAAAATATGTATGACTACACTCCCACCCCGGACGGACTTGGGTACTTTAATTTCAACAAGAACCTTAAGGCGTACATTGAAGTCATCTCTTACGATAAGTTAGTTCAGGATGCCCAAAAGAGAAATCGGGTTCTTTTTGAAAAGCTAAACCTGCCAAGTTAAAAGCCCCCGAAGGGGCTTTCGTTAGAACTAGATTTCCGCTGCCAACGTGGCATCGGGGATTTGTTAATCCGCCGGCACCGGCGCTCGCTGGATTGCACGCAGAGCAGCCGCCAAAGATTTCTTTCCGGTGATTCTGAGAATCTCATTGCGATAATCATTCGTAAGGGGAGTTGAAACGTGAGCCTCAATTACTCCTATCAAATATGATATGCCATCTTTGTTTTTCGAGTTAAGCTCGAAAGTTGTGTA
>DIYZ01000114.1 GCA_002427845.1 Chloracidobacterium sp. UBA6041
GACAATCCGCCGCCAGAAATTCTCGGCGTTTGCGCTGTTTCACCATCTGTTGATCTGACTGCCAGCGCGGAACTGATCCTCAAGCGTTCAAACTGGATTTATCAGCAAGACTTCGTGCGCCGGCTAAAAAAACGAATTCGCGCGAAACACAAGTTGTATCCAGAGCTTTACGATATCAGAGGCCTGCGGCAGGTGCGTACGCTTAGGCAGTTTGATGAGCGCTTCACTGCTCCTGCCCACGGCTTTGCCGACGCCGCGGATTACTACTATCGTTCCAGCTCGTTGCGGGTGATCGATAAGATTCGCATACCAACTTTGATTATCCACGCCAAGGACGATCCGTTTATTCCTTTCGCACCGCTGCGTGATCCCGAGCTCAGCAACAACCCCTACATTCTTCTGGTCGCGACTGAACGCGGCGGCCACGTGGCCTTCATCTCGCGCAAGCAGAATGGCCTTGGCAATTCATCCGTGCAGGACGCGGATCGTTTTTGGGCTGAGAATCGAGTGGTGGATTTCTGCCGGCTAGCAAACGATTTACTTTAGACGGGCGGGTTTTATTTTCCTGCCTACTGCCGACTGCCTGGTGCCGACTGGTGCGTGGGCCGAGAACCGTGTGCTTGAATTTTGTAAACTGGCCAGCGACACCGTCTAGTCTGCCTGGTCGGACATGCACCCGATTTCCTGTCGAGTGCAACTGCCTACTGCCAACTGCCTAGTGCCGACTGCTGCGTGGGCCGAGACCCGCTAGTGGTGCAGTTTGATATGCGAAACGCAACTTTTCGCTGGGAGCGCGGGCGCCCTCGCCCGCGCTCCCAGTAGAAGGCGGAATCCAAACTGAACCACTACCCAAAACCGTGTGCTTGAGCTTTGTGAACCGGCTAATGAGGCTAAGTAGGTTGTATCGCTATTCCGGATTCATTTCTGAATCTTCTTGAGCAGACGCAAAGCGTGGTTGCGGGTGATGAGCGGCAAGTGTTCGTCGGTAGAGATGTCTTTGAGAAGAGGGATCAGTTGTAGTGGGTCAGCCAGGCCATCGCGCTTTAGCTGAAGCTCGAGTTCTTCCATTAACTTCGGCGTATCCAGAGGTTGATGTTCCCGCGCGACGGAAATGTCAAACAGCCATATCGCCTGATCAGCAATGCGGCGATATTCGTTGATTAGCGCAGATGCGGTTTTGTTGTTCGTCCAGTTGAATTCTGCGGTCCGCTTGCGCTCGTCCTGTTCCATCTTCAACCGCATCGTCCCTAAATGAGGGTATTGCCTGTCCGACTGATAGTCTTCGTTGGAATCAAGGAAACGTAATGACTGCCAGAGACCAGCGATACGCGCAGTCGTCTCCGGCGACAAATCCAGGGGCTCTTCAAAACTCGTCTCTTCATGAAGTCGCTCGAAAGTAACCGTGCCGCGGCCATGTGCGTCGTGCTCAATAACAAGGTGCCGCACGTAAAATTGAGGCTGCGTAAATTCATAAGAGAAGCGCGCGGATGTTTCCACTCCCTCCGTCGCTGAGGTTGGCGACGAAGCGGGAGCCGCAGCATCGGGCCGCACGTTATGCTTGCTTCCGGAAGGCTGTTGAGCAGCACCAAAAACCGCCGCGCTCAGGAGAATCAACGCGGCGGGGAGAAACTGCAGATGTTTGAAAATTCGATTTGCCATCCAACGCTTGCGATGGTCATTCTAGCGAAAGAAACGAGATAAGCAAATGGTGGGTAAGACTTGAAAAAGGAATCAGCCGCGGATACACGCGGATACGCAGATAAGAAAATCCACTCTGCTGTTCTTGGTTTTTTGCCGTTCTGATCCGCGTTTGTCCGTGAAAATCTGCGGCTAATTGTTCTACTCAAACTTCACGGAGACAAGCTTCGAGACGCCAACCTCCTCCATGGTCACGCCATAGAGTGCCCGCGCCATTTCCATGGTCCGTTTGTTATGAGTGATGACTATGAACTGCGTGTTTGCCGACATCTGCGCCACCTTGTCAGTGAAGCGGCCGACGTTGGCCTCGTCGAGCGGGGCATCGACTTCGTCAAGCAAACAGAACGGCGAGGGCCGGTAATGGAAGATTCCCAGAACCAACGCCAGTGCGGCCATCGCCTTCTCGCCGCCTGACAATAAGAGCACGTTTTGCAACCTCTTGCCGGGCGGCTGCGCAATCACGTCGATGCCGGACTCAAGTACGTCATCAGCTTCGATCAAACTCATCTCGCCGCGGCCGCCGCCAAAAAGCTCCTGGAAGAGTTCACTAAAGTTCTTATTGATCTGCTCAAAGGCGTGACGGAATCTTTCGCGCGACCGTCGCTTGATCTCGCGCAGCGCTTCCTCGGTTGCAGAAATGCTGTCGACGATGTCCTTTCGCTGCGTCGTCAGGAACAATAAACGCGCTTCATTTTCACCCAGCTCTTCCAGCGCCATCATGTTTACAGCGCCAAAGCCTTCGATTCGCGACCGCAATTCCTCCACCCGACCCTGGGCCGCCGCAAGATCAAACTCGTCATCTACCGGCTGTTCGCGAACCAGATCCTCGAGCGATTGATTTAACTCCGTCGCGCAGTTTTCACGTACGAAGGTCAATCGTGCCTGCGCTTCGGCGCGCTGCACTTCAATGCCCGCGCGGAGGTCGCGCACTTCCGCGGCATGCTTATTTAGATCGGACAATTGTTCAGCTAGAGCGTCGGCCTGTTGCCTTGCCTCTTCCAGACGGCTGGCAAGCGCGACAATCTCCTGTTCCTCTTTTGCTCGTTCCTCGGCGACGGTGCTTGCTTTGTGCTCCAAATATGCAATTGACCCGCGCAGCGCGACAATGCGTTCGGTCATTTCCACTGACTCGAGCCGGTGTCGTTCCACTCGGCCGGCGAGGTCCGCATATTCGGCTTCCATGCGTCGCAGCTCGGCAGCCGTGCTGCGTCTGCGCTCGGTTGCGGCCGCCGCAGCCGCCCGCTGTCCGCCCAGTCCTTCGCTTTCAATCTCGGCCGCGCGACGCGCTTCCGTCAGCAGCGAAGTGGCAATGGTCACAGTGTCAGTCGCAGCGATACGCGCCGACTCAGCTTCTTCCGCATCCGCGATGGCAGCGGTGCGACGCCTGTCGACTTCCTGCCTTTCCTGTTCAACTCGCCCTGCATCTTCAGCCACGACACGCATGTGTCGTTCGGCACGTTCAATCTCATGCGCCAGGCTTGTGGCCGTCACTTCTCGCGCCATTACCTCTCGCTCTTCGCGTCCGATCGCCTCGTTCAGCAGCACCACCGCATCTTCCAGGCCAACCAGACGTGCCCGGGCCTGCTTAGCCGATTCTTCCGCCGATCTTGATTCTGAACCCAACACTTCCGCGCGTGCTTCGAGCTCACGCAACTCGCGTTTGAAAGCAAGCAGCCCGGCGCCTTCTTCAAGCGCGCGGGCGTCTCCGGCGCTAACGAACTGTCCGCTTGCCACCCAGTCACCGTTTAGCGTTACGTAAACTTCTCCCGTCGCAAGCGATCGGGCCATAGCATCGTCAAGGTTGGCGGCGAGGCGCGCATTCATTTTCTCGGGAAGCGTGCGTTGTAGAACCGAGATGAGTTCTCGCGGCGCTCCCAGGAGATCGGCGATCTTCAGGTCGTCGGCTATTGACTCGTTTGCGAACGAGATCGAAAGAACCGGACGTTCTTCAACGTCGCAAGCTAACGCGTTGCTCTCATCGCTGCCGCCATGAAGGCCTGCCACCAGGAAGCTCGCTCTGCCGCCATTATTTTCCCGCAACCAATGAGCGGCGCGTGCGGCGTCATCCGGCGTGGGTACAACTATCGATTGCAGCGAAGAGCCAAACACGCCTTCTACAGCACGTTCCCATTTGGCTTCGACATTTAGAGCGTCAGCAAGTGTGCCGATAAAGTGGAAATCGCGCGGCGCGCTGTCCTCGGCAAACATGAGCTGAACCGCCGAAGAGTAGTAGGCGCGTCGCTCATCGAGCTCTTTCAAACTTTCGAGCCGGTGCCTGGTGCGCGAATACTCATCACGCACGCGCGTAAGTTCGGCTTCGGTGTCACTGACGGCCTCATGGCCCTGGACCACGGCATCAACTGCCTGTTCACGCTCGGCATTCAAAGTCGAGATGTGCTCTCTGGCCGCATTGATCTCTTTGTTGAAGGCGTCGGCTTCTGCCTGTCGCTCAGCATGTTGCGCGGCAGCACGTTCACCTTCACGCGCCAGCCCTTCTGCCTGAACAGCAAGACGCTCCAACGTTCCTTCGAGCTGTCTGGCAATCTCGCGCAGTCGCTCGGCAACGGCGGTATGCTTCAGCAAATCCGCTCGCGCATTCTCAATTTCAGTTTCGGCTTGCGAGGCCAGGGAAAGCTTTTCGGCATACGACTCTTCTGCCGTCCTCAAGCTGGCCGCGCTCTGATCGGCTTCGCTTCTCAGTCTGATGTCGTCTTCCTGCAGCCGCTTACATTCGGCCTCAACAAGGATCAGCCGTTGGGATAGCGCATCAATCTCGGCCCCGACTTCACCGGTCCGCTTCTCGAGCGAAGCGACTTGCTCTTCCTGGTAGGCGCGTTCGCGTGTTTGCCGGTCGCGACGAAGGACGGCTTCCGCCGCCGCCGCTCGAGCCGCGGCTAAATCGTCTTCGGTCTTGCGGGCTTCATGGGTTGCGCCGCGAGCGGCCTCTTCTTGCGCCTCTAATTGGTCGGCGACGCTGCGTTCCACAGCGCTCACTTCGTGAAGCTTCGCCTCCGTTTCATCCAGCAGGGTTGTCAACTTGCGATCTTCGGCGACATACACGTGCCGCAAAAGTTCGCGCAACTCTTCGCGAAACACGTGATACCGCCGCGCCTTAGCCGCCTGGCGGCGCAGACTATTTACCTGCCGGTCTATTTCGGAAATGATGTCGGAGATTCGGGAAAGATTTGAACGCGCGGAATCGAGGCGCGCTTCCGCAGCGCGCTGACGCACGCGAAACTTTGTGATGCCGGCCGCCTCTTCAATGATCGTGCGGCGGTCCATTGGCTTCGCGGAAAGAATCTGACCGATACGGCCTTGCTCGATGATCGCATAATGACCGCCGGCCAGCCCGGTGCCGGAAAAAAGATCCTGAATATCACGGAGGCGGCATGGCCTGTCGTTGAGAAGGTATTCACTCTCTCCGGACCGATAAAGACGCCGAGTAACCGACACGGCTTCACCGGGTGCAAACTCGAGCGCCAGGTTCCTTCGACGCCAATGTCGCTTGTGCGAAACTTTAGACGCTCCAGCTAGCGCGCCGGTGGGGTCTTCACTTCCAGCTTCGGCCGCGGGAACATCGACGCTGAGCGGCGAAGATTCCACGGAATCCGCGGCAATCGCGTCCTCAGCCGTCGCCACCGCTTCTACCGGG
>DIYZ01000295.1:0-3892 GCA_002427845.1 Chloracidobacterium sp. UBA6041
TATTCCGTGCCACGGTAGGTCTCAGTATGACCACGCTGGCGCCCATAACCTTGCACCTCGCTAATGGTCATTCCGATCACTTCCAATTCCTGTAAGGCCGTTCGGACAGCATCCAGAAGGTGTGGCCGGATAATCGCTTCAACCTTTTTCATTTAACGTTCTCCTTAAGTTTGCATGGTCGGGTTGCTGCCCCGTTGCAGCGGTGACCGGGATTTCGCCGGAAAGCATCTCGACGAGAGAGACCTGGACGGATTGCATCCTGGATAGTGAGAGCTTCATTCCATCCCCGTCCGTGACGTAGAAAACATCCAGCGCGTCACTTTTTTCAGTCGCTATCTTGGCGCAGACAATATTCAGCCCCAGCGCCGCAAGGGCGCTCGCGATCTTGTACGCCAACCCAGGTTCATCTACAGCGTGCACCTCGATCAGGGTGGAAGATTGGGAAGCTTCATTGTCACAGGCAACCTGGGGTGGATTGCGCGAGCCAGAATGGCTAACGGCATTTCGCTTCCGCGGGGCATTCCTGGTTCGCCAACGTTCGACCAGAGCTGCGATATCCGATTCACCCGCGATGGCTTTACGCAGCGAGCGCTCGATAGCCGGGTATCGCTGCATGTCTATGGCATGGTGCGTGGACGCTTCGCGCAGCATGAAAACATCGAGGGCAATGCCGTCCTCGCGAGTGTTGAGCTCCGCGCTTAGAATTTCGATCCCGTGCGCGGCGACCGCTCCGGCTATGTCGGCGCACAGACCGTGTCGATCCCTCGTGCATATAGTTAACTCGGTAGACGCTCGGCCGAGGCGCATCCAGCGTCGCGCAAAGATTTCCGACGTGACATCCGACTTGAGTTCTTTTATTAAATGAAGATGAATCGCCGCGGCAGCGGGTCGTGTGACCCGGACATAGCGATCCGGCAGCAACGCGACGTGACGCTCAACCTCACTTAATGCGAGCGATCCTTCCAGGGCCTTGGCCATCTGTTCCTTGAATCGCGCGGTTTTTTCGGTTTCATCAGGAGGTGCGTCGGTGCCCGTCAAGACAGTCCTCGCGCGCCGGTAGAGTTCCCACAACAGTGTGCTCTTCCATTCACTCCAGACGCCGGGAGCGACAGCGTTCAGGTCAGCGTAGGTTAGGAGCAATAGCCCGTTGAGCGCGTCCAGTGTTCCCATTCGCGCGGCAAAATCCGTTACCACATGTGGTTCGTTGAGATCGCGCCGCTGGGCCAGTTGGGCCATCGCGACGTGATACTTGACCATTAGTACGACTTTGGCAGCATCGAGCTCACTAAGGCCAAGACGTTTGCAGACGCGCTCCGCTATTTTGGCTCCGCGCGGGATGTGGCCGCGCCCGCGCCCCTTACCGATGTCGTGTAAAAGGATGGACAAGTAAAGCAGGCTCGGATCCTCAATCTCATCGAAGATGCTGCGCAAATGCGCACGCTGTTTGTCCTGGCTGGCATACAGCTCGTCAAGCGCTTCGACAGCTTTGAGCGTGTGCTCATCCACGGTGTAGTGATGATAGAGGTCGTGTTGGATGAGCAGGCTGATGCGTCCAAACTCCGGCACAAAACGGGCAAGGAAGCCGACCTCATGCAGCAGTCGCAACACATAGCCGGCGCGCCCGCGTCTCCCCAGGAGTTTCATGAACGCGCGCGAACCTTCAGCGGAACGACGGAAGTTACGATCCACTGCCGGCAGACTCTGCCGCAGGGCATCGCGGAACGTCTGACTTAAGGGCACGTCCGCGGCCTGCGCCAGAGCGAACGCATCAAAGAGCAGCATTGGATTGCTGGTTAAAAGTCCGGCTTCGCCCTCCAGTTGCACACGCCCGTTGCTGATTGAGAGGGGTTCGGCAGGAATGCGGGAAAGTCTCCGGCCCCACTTGCGGCTTGCTTTCCTTTCAGACTCGGAAGCGCGCGCGAGCAATGTTTCACTGAATAGGTGCAACTCTCGCGCGTGGTGATAGTAGTCTCGCATGAATTTTTCGGAGGCAAGCAGATAAGCACTTTGCTTGTAGCCAAACTCTCGAGCGAGCGTAGTTTGGAGGTCGAGCGCAAGCCGTTCGGTCTTTCGGCGGGTTGACAGATGCGCGGCATAACGGACTCGCCAGAGGAAGTTGGCTGCCCGCGCCGCCGTTCTTCGTTCGGCTTCCGAAATGACGTCGTGGTCGCGCAGTTCATCCAGCGTCCGGCATCCGTACCGGGTGTAGCCGACCCAGAGCGCGGTGTGAAGATCGCGGATGCCGCCGGGACTCTCCTTTACGTTTGGCTCCTGGAGGCACACCGCCGCGCCAAATTTCGCGTACCTCGCGGCCCGCTCGCGCAGGATGGCGGCGATGTAAGCATCTCCACGCTTGCGACGGTCCTTTTCCAGCGCCTGCAAAAGGGAATCGTAGATTGATCTATTGCCTGCCAATAGGCGGGTGCTAACCAGCGCGGTCTGCAAATGCGGATCAGCGTGAGCCGCCGCCACACAGTCAGGCACGCTGCGGAAACTCGGGCCGACCGTTAGGCCTGCGTCCCAAAGCAATCGCAGGATCTGTTCAACCAGGCGTCGCGTCTGTAGGGCTCGATGGTTTGGATAGAGAAACAGAATATCAAGGTCGGAGTAGGGGGCCAGCTCGCCGCGGCCATAGCCGCCCAGAGCGACCACGGCGCACACGTGCTCTGCCTTTTCGGAAGAGTTATCAATGTCACCAAGCAAGGTTGCAGCTTGATAGGCGCGTTCCACTACCAGGTCGAGAACAGAACTGCGCGCCGCAGCCGTTTGACTTCCTGGAGCCCCGCAGCGATGCGCGATCTTCAAGCGCTGATCCTCAATCTTTAGAAAGGTTTTTAACTCGCGTGAGATCGTCGTTGCATCGCCGAGAGGGCGGTTTACTGAGAAGCGCTCTTTCGCGTGCAACAAGGCCTTCTCGCCATGGGTCCGCCAGCGAGGTGTGGGTGGTTGCTCGATTGGGTTTGTCACCATGTTTGTAAAATCCGATAAACTTTCAGTTTGTCGTGGTCACGTTGGTAGAGCTGCTACTGTAACGCTACGACAAACTGAGGAAGTTCGTCGGACACGATAGCCGGGGCCAAACCGGTTCTCCCGTCCGTTGCGCCTCGTCAGCCAGTTCGGCTAAATCCTGGCGGTGCAGTTCCAGTCCGTTAATAACTAACGGTCGGCGGCGGGCAAGATCACTCAACCTGGCCAACGTGCTTGCACTGAGAGCCTCCGTTGCAATGAATTCTCCTCCTGTAAGTACCAGAGCCATTTCTTTTGTGCTCCACTTCCAAATCCGAGATTTGCTAATCCGATGATTTTCCGTTGATCGGTTCTTCATGAGGAGCAAGCTCTATACCGGAGAGCAGCGCAGCTTGAGGTGAGCAGAAATGAAGTTTCGCTAATAATTTCAGTCTCCGTTCAATCTGAAAGCCACACGAGCGTAACGTTTTTGTTGCTACGCTTCCTTGCTGATACAAACATGTCACCCAAACTCAGAGCCGGTAGTGTCCTGGTTTGAGTTTTCTCTGTGCGTCCTCAGTTAACCCGGAGGGTTAGGAAGAAAGTAGCCGGTGGTCGCAGCGTAGCGTAGACCACCGGAAAGCAGCGAGGTTTGTCCGCACCCTGGAGGGGTGCCACGGTTTTTCTGGCACTCTTTCAGAGTGCGAATCTTTTCCTTTGCCTTCCGGTGGTCTGCGCTACGCTGCGACCACCGGCTACTATCTGGCAGCCCTTCAGGCTGGATTCGTAAGCGTGTGAGACCACGTTCTGAAAGGGCCATTGCAGGTTCCGAAAGTCTCTGTCGCCCGCTTGCGGGCTCGGAAAGCATTTGTCAGCTTACCCAGGGTTCCGCCCATTAATATTAGCGTCACTCTGGGCCCGACGCTTCCGCCTGCTCCGCAGGCTC
>DIYZ01000295.1:4044-15172 GCA_002427845.1 Chloracidobacterium sp. UBA6041
CGAGCGGACGCATGGTCCCGTGCGGTACCAGTGACAATTTTGTTGCGGCCATCTTTAACACTAACGAAAATGTCATCCGAAAATTAGCTACTGCGCCCAACAAGTCCTTCTGAAGCCTGCAGATTCTTTAGAACTTCAGGGCCTCGGCAATTGATCGGCGCCTCACGCGGTGTTGGCATAAGACTTGTCATAAGAGTCTGTGAAATCTAGTGGTCCATCAAAGCTGGTCTGAGGTCTCGTAAATTCTTCATGAGCAGCACTGCAGGAAGCAGGAATCAATCGGTGATAACAGGCAAGTCTGGGTAACTGCTTACCATGACCGCAAGCGGCGAGGAGTTTGCTCCCGCCTATCTGAGAAATAAATATGGCCCACCCGTCTTGGCTTTAGGAGGCGCAAGGACGGATAGGCCACTGACATCGTCCGTTGAGAGACGATATGGAGACAAATTACACAATGCGTAGAGTCAAATCAATAGTCGTAGTGGCTGGCTTGATGCTCGCGATTATTCTATCGAGCCATCGACCCACAACAGCTCAACAACAATCCCCGCTGGCGGGCAATCCTGAAACCGTGGAGCTGCGCCGTCGCGTCAAGGAGCTTGAAGAACGTCTGAATAAATTAGAGGCAGAGCAGCCCCCGAGAAATGCTCCGGTCTCCTTCGTAAAAACTGCTTTTCCAGGTGATGTCATTCCATCTCCTACAACTAATCCGGCTTCGCCGGCGCAGGAAGACGATAAGTCCAAATCACAGGACAAGGGAGTTTCAAACTTCTTCCGTGAGGTTGAACTTAGCGGGTTCATTGACGGGTACTACGGCTATAACTTCAACAAGCCAGCCGGTCGCATAAATGTGTTGCGCAATTTCGATACGCGATCCAACCAGTTTGCGCTCAATCTGGCGGAGGTCGTAATCGAAAAGAAGCCCGACCCTCTTAACTCGCGCGTCGGCTTCCGACTCGATCTCGATTACGGGCCCGCCACAGATCTCGTACACGCATCGGAACCTGGAGGGAGCGAGACTTACAAAGTCATTCAGCAAGCATATGGCAGCTACCTCGCGCCCGTTGGTTCAGGGCTGCAAATAGATGTCGGAAAGTTCGTCACGTGGAACGGAGCCGAAGTGATCGAAACAAAGGACAACTGGAATTACTCGCGCGGTTTGCTCTTCGCCTGGGCGATCCCCTATTACCATGCGGGCGTCCGAGCAAAGTACTCGTTCAACAGCAAGGTGAGTTTAATGGGTGCGGTCGTCAACGGGTGGAATAACGTCGAGGAGAACAACAGCGGCAAGACCTTTGGTCTTTCGCTGACGCTGGCGCCGACACCCAAACTATCCATTATTCAAAACTACACGACCGGACCGGAGCAAACCAACGACCGGCATCATTTTCGCCACCTGCTGGACACCATCGTGACTTACACCCTCAACAAGCAGTGGGCCGCGATGGGCAACTACGACTATGCTCAAGACACGCTGACGGCTGGAGGCAAGGTTCACTGGCAGGGCGTTGCGGGCTACCTGCACTACACGCCGACGGACAAGCTGGCTTTCACCCCGCGTTACGAGTGGTTCGGCGACTACAACGGATTTGCGACGGGCACTGCGCAGCGGGTCAAGGAGTTCACCATGACTGGCGAGTACAAAGTGAGGCCGAGCCTGATCGGGCGGCTCGAATACAGGCGCGACTGGTCCGATCAGCCCTTCTTTCCGAAGAGCGACCCATCGATTCTTGCCAAAAGCCAGTCGACTGTGTTGGCAGGTCTAATTTGGACGTTCAGCACGCGCGGACAGTGATCTCTCACAGCCCAGGATGTGAGTTAAATCTTGACCAAGATACGGAGGGCGCCAAACAACCAATATAAATTCAGCAACCATATCTGTTTTCAAGTCATGGCCGGTTGCCGAGCAGGCTTTTGTGCCCGCTCGCAACCCACCCATGATTCTTTGCGTGACGCGATGGCGCGAGCCGTGCTATCGCCTTTTTAAGAAATCCTGCGAGCAAAAAAAATCATACCAATAAAAAGGAGATACTTGATGAGTGTCAAAGATGTATTGAAGTTTGCAAAGGATGAGCAGGCTGCCTATGTCAACGTGCGTTTCACAGACCTCGTTGGCGCCTGGCATCATCTGACTTTTCCTATTGATGAACTTAGCGAAGGTTCATTCGAAGATGGCTTCGGCTTCGACGGTTCATCGTTACGCGGGTGGGCTTCGATTCATGAGTCCGACATGCTATTGGTTCCCGATCCGTCGCGCTACTGGCTTGATGCATTCATGGGTGAGAAGACTTTGTGTCTCATCGCCGATGTAATTGATCCAATCACCAAAGAGGGCTACTGGCTTGATCCACGCGGCGTTGGGCGGCGGGCGGAGAACTATCTCAAATTAACCGGCATCGCCGACACGGTTTATTTCGGGCCCGAGGCGGAATTCTTTGTCTTTAGCGAGGTCCACTTTCACAACGATGGGCACACAGCCGGTTACTCACTGGACAGCCCGGAGGCAATTTGGAATACCAATGGGCAAAACGGAAATGGCAACCAGGGTTATCACATTCGAAACAAAGAGGGCTACGTACCGCTGCCGCCTCTCGATACGCTGCAGGATTTTCGCGGTGAAGTTGCCACCGAACTCAAGAAGGTGGGGATTCAGGTCGAGTGTCATCACCACGAAGTTGCCACAGCCGGCCAGTGTGAAATTGATTTCCGTTACTCAACCCTGATCGGTACGGCAGACAACCTGCAACTCTTCAAGTACACCGTTCGCAACGTCGCCCAAAAACAAGGTAAAGGGGCTACCTTCATGCCCAAACCGCTTTTCGGCGACAACGGCAGCGGAATGCACTGCCACCAATCCCTTTGGAAAGGTGACAAACCTCTCTTTGCCGGCGACGGTTATGCCGGGCTATCAGAGACCGCCCTCTTCTACATCGGCGGGTTACTAAAGCACGCTGCCGCCATCGTTGCCTTTGCGGCGCCCACGACGAACAGTTACAAGCGACTCGTGCCCGGCTTTGAGGCGCCCGTCAATCTCGCTTACTCGGCGCGCAATCGGTCCGCAGCCATTCGCATCCCGATGTTCTCGACGAGTCCAAAACTCAAACGATTGGAGTTTCGGCCACCTGACCCGTCATGCAACGCTTACCTCGCGTTCTCAGCAATGCTGCTCGCGGGTCTCGACGGCATTCAGAACCGCATCGATCCAGGAGAACCGCTTGATAAGGACATCTATGACCTCTCGCCGGAACAGTTGAAGAACGTCCCCAGCTTACCGGGCTCGCTCGATGAGGCGCTTAATGCTCTTGAGGCCGACAACGAGTTTCTGCTCAAAGGCGATGTGTTCACGCCGCAGTTGATTGACCGCTGGATTGGTTACAAACGGGAGAAGGAGATTCAACCATTGAGAATGCGGCCACATCCGCTCGAGTTCAGTATGTACTTCGACATTTAAGGCAGAGTCGCGCAGTTTCTGGAGTGCGGTGGAAGACAACGTAGCCGGGACCCACCCGCTACCGCGAGGTGGTACTGACCTCATCGGTCGGGGCATGAGTGATGGTTATCGTAAGGAGCGCCGAGACACTAACCGCCGGTGTAATGAGGTCAGTACCACCACGCGGTAGCGGGTGGGTCGCAGAGTCGGACTGCTGCCAGCGCGAAATTTATGAGCAGCTAAAAATTATCAATTATGCAAAACGGTGACAAAAGAGGTAGATTGCTCGCGCGCGTAGTTCACCACTGTTGCCGGTCGGTTAATGTGATCGAACTGCATTGGGCCGGTGGCGGGGTCCCAGGCGGGGTAGCCCAGCTGGGGTGCCAGTGCGCAGCGGCACCCGGAAGATCAGTATGACGAATTCAGCGAAACAAACTATGTCGGCAGCAGTGTCGTTTGCGACAGCTCGCGCTCTACTAAATTCACCGCGCGCTGGGCGAGACCTTGCGACCGTTACCGTACTTATTTCCATTGCACTACTCGTAACAAAGGACAGCACGTAGTGGCCTGTTGCTGACACTTGGAACTCTTGCACAGGCCATCAACGAACAGGTTGATGGCTTTCTTGCATTCAGAGGGTGGATCTTGAGCAGGAGGGCAGCAATAAATCAATTCTCCCGATTAGAGACGGCACCTGTGCCTCACGACTGGGACAGGTCCGACTTCTAAGCGATGGCGGCAAAGGAAACTGTGGACTGTCGTAAATGAGCAATACCCTGAAATGACGCAGTTCGGCTTTCCAAAGAAGCAGGGGTTATACGATCCGCGCCACGAGCACGACGCTTGTGGTACGGGCTTCGTCGTCGATATCAAGGGCCGCAAGTCACACGACATCGTCCAAAAAGCTATCCAGGTACTCCTCAACCTGGAGCATCGCGGCGCGTGTGGTAGTGAGAAGAACACAGGCGACGGAGCCGGCATCCTCTTGCAGATTCCGCATGTATTTCTTGCCGCCGAATGCGCGAAGCTAAAGATCGCACTACCTCCGCCTGGTCAATATGCCGTCGGGATGGTGTTCCTGCCAACAGAAGAGGAAAGCCGCGCGGAATGCGAGAAGTTATTTGAAGAGATCGTTGAGGAAGAAGGCCAGGCTGTGCTGGGCTGGCGGTCAGTGCCGACAGATAACTCCTCTATTGGTTTCACCGCGAAGGCCTCCGAACCGGTCATTCGGCAGCTCTTTATCGGTCGATGCCAAGCGCTTTCCGACGACCTCGCCTTCGAGCGAAAACTCTGCGTAATTCGCAAGCGAATCAGTAAAGCCGCCAAGCGCGGCATCCACGAGCGCGGCATGTTCTACATTCCCAGTCTCTCCTGCAGGACGATTGTGTACAAGGGAATGTTGACTGCCAGCCAGCTCGCGTTCTTTTATCCTGACTTGCGCGAGCCTTTCGTCGAGTCAACATTGGCTCTGGTCCACTCGCGTTTCAGCACTAATACGTTTCCCAGTTGGGCGCGTGCCCATCCCTATCGCTATATCGCTCACAATGGCGAAATCAACACCTTGCGCGGCAACATCAACTGGATGCGCGCTCGCGAAAGCAAATTCGAATCGAGGTTTTTCGGGCCTGAGATCCAAAAAATTCTTCCGGTCATCGACACCGACGGCAGCGACTCAGCCATGTTTGATAACGCGCTGGAGATGTTGACGCTCACGGGACGCTCTCTGCCACACGCAATCATGATGATGATCCCCGAGCCCTGGGGCGATCATGAGTCGCTAAGCGGATCGATGAGCGAAGAGAAGCGAGCGTTCTACGAGTATCACTCTTTCCTGATGGAGCCCTGGGACGGGCCGGCGTCAATCGCATTCACTGATGGAATCCGCATCGGCGCCGTACTGGATCGTAATGGGTTGCGGCCGTCGCGTTACTACGTGACGAAGGATGGTCTGGTGGTGATGGCCTCCGAAGTGGGTGTGCTGGATATTCCTCCTGACAACGTCCTATCAAAAGGCCGCCTGCAACCTGGCCGCATGTTCCTGGTTGACACTGAAGCTGGCCGCATAGTTGACGATGAGGAACTGAAGCAGCAGATCGCGACGGAGCATCCCTACAGCCATTGGCTCAAGGACAACGTCGTCAAATTGGATGAACTTCCGAGTCCGCCTCTGCCGCCTGAACCGGATCATTTGACCGTGCTGCAACGCCAGCAGGCTTTCGGTTACACAAATGAAGAACTCAAACTTCTAATTGCGCCGATGGCCACCGGTGGCAATGAAGCAATCGGCTCGATGGGTTCTGACACGCCGATCGCCGTGCTCTCTGAGCGGCCCCAGTTGCTCTACAACTATTTCAAGCAACTATTCGCGCAGATAACTAACCCGCCGGTAGATGCAATCCGGGAAGAGCTAATCATGTCAACGGACACGAGCATCGGCCCCGAAGCGAATATGTTGGAGCCGACGCCGGAATGTGCGCGGCAAATCAAGCTCCCGTCCCCAATCCTCACCAACGAGGAACTGGAAAAGCTGCGACACCTGGCCGACCCGGACAATCGCGTAGGCGATTCAAGGTTCAAGTCTGTAACCCTGCCGATGCTCTTTGAAGTGGGTGCAGGTGGTCGTGGTTTGGAAAGTGCGCTTGATGAACTCTGCCGGCAGTCGAGCGCGGCGATTGCCCGCGGCTTCGGCATCATCATCCTTTCCGATCGCGGCGCGACAAGTAAGCTGGCGCCGATTCCGGCCTTGCTCGCGGTCGCCGGCGTTCACCACCACCTGATTCGGCAGGGCACGCGCACTCAGGTCGGTTTGGTGATCGAAAGCGGCGAGCCGCGCGAGGTTCATCATTTTGCTTTGTTGCTGGGCTACGGTGCGGCGGCGATCAATCCGTATCTGGCGTTCGAGACTTTGCGAGACATGATTGCGCGCGAACTGTTGACCGGCGTCGATTTTGACAAGGCGATTGCCAACTACATCAAGGCGATTAACAAAGGCGTCGTCAAGGTCATTTCGAAGATGGGCATCTCAACTATCCAGAGCTACTGTGGCGCGCAAATTTTCGAGGCCATCGGGCTTAACGAAGATTTCGTCGATCGTTACTTTACCTGGACGCCTTCGCGCATCGGCGGCATTGGCCTCGATGTGATTGCAGAAGAAGTGAAGCTACGGCACAAGCAGGGTTTTCCTAACCGGCAAGCGCATGATCAAACGCTCGGCGACGGCGGGGAATACCAGTGGAGAAGGGAAGGCGAGGTTCACCTCTTCAGTCCGGAAACGATTCACAAACTCCAGTATGCCTGCCGCTCGAACAGCTACCAGGTGTTCAAAGAGTACAGCGAGTTGGTGAACAACCAGTCGAGCCGTCTCTGCACGCTACGGGGATTGATGGAACTCAAGCCGGCGCGTGCCCCCATTCCCATCGAGGAGGTAGAGCCGGTAGCGGATATCGTCAAGCGCTTCAAGACGGGCGCGATGTCTTACGGTTCGATCAGCAAAGAAGCGCACGAAGCTCTGGCCATTGCCATGAACCGCATCGGGGGCAGGAGCAACACGGGCGAAGGCGGCGAGGATCCAGAGCGTTACGTGCGCGAAGACAACGGGGACTCGCGCAACAGTGCAATTAAGCAAGTCGCGTCGGGACGTTTTGGCGTCACCAGCAACTACCTGGTCAATGCTGAAGAGTTGCAGATAAAGGTAGCGCAAGGCGCGAAGCCCGGCGAAGGCGGACAGCTTCCGGGTCACAAGGTATATCCGGAGATTGCCAGAGTGCGACATTCGACGCCTGGCGTTGGTCTCATCTCGCCGCCGCCGCATCACGACATCTATTCCATCGAAGATCTGGCTGAGCTGATCTACGACCTCAAGAGTGCCAACCAGACGGCCCGCATCAGCGTCAAGCTTGTTGCTGAGGTCGGAGTCGGCACGGTAGCAGCGGGCGTTGCGAAAGCACACGCCGATGTTGTGCTGATTAGCGGCTACGATGGCGGCACCGGCGCCTCACCGCTTTCCAGCATCAAGCATGCGGGTGTGCCGTGGGAGCTCGGTCTCGCTGAGACTCACCAGACTCTGCTGCTCAACGACCTGCGCAGCCGCATCGCAATTGAGACAGACGGGCAACTCAAAACCGGACGCGACGTAGTTGTGGCTGCGTTGCTGGGAGCGGAAGAGTTTGGTTTTGCAACGGCGCCGCTCGTAGGGCTGGGTTGCATCATGATGCGCGTCTGCCACTTGAACACTTGTCCGGTTGGCGTTGCGACGCAGGATCCGAAGCTGCGGGCCAGGTTCAGCGGCGACCCTGCACACGTCGTCAACTTCATGCACTTTATCGCTGAGGAGGTGCGCGAGTTAATGGCCCAACTCGGCTACCGCACAATCAATGAAATGATTGGCCGGACGGAATGCATCGAGATGCGGAGGGCTATTGAGCAATGGAAGACGCGCGGCCTCGACTTTTCAAACATTCTTTATCAGCCGAATGTGCCAGAGACGGTGGGCCGTTATCGCCAGATCCCGCAGGAGCACGGACTGGAAAAATCGCTCGACAGGACGACGTTGCTCGAACTTTGCAAGCCGGCACTCGAAGACCGCACCCCCGTCTCGGTGACACTGCCAATCCGTAACATCAATCGCGCTGTCGGCACAATGCTTGGTAGTTCGGTGACGCGCCGCTACGGTGCGGAAGGTCTGCCCGTCGACACGATTCAGCTCTCGTTCAATGGTTCCGCCGGCCAGAGTTTCGGCGCGTTTGTGCCGCGTGGAGTGACACTCAAACTCGAAGGCGACGCAAACGACTATGTCGGCAAAGGATTATCGGGCGGCAAGATCATTGTGTACCCGCCACGCGAAGCCACCTTCAACCCACAAGACAACGTGATCATCGGCAACGTGGCGTTCTACGGCGCGACCAGCGGCGAAGCCTACATTGCTGGCGTCGCGGGTGAGAGGTTTTGTGTGCGCAACAGCGGAGTCTACGCCGTGGTCGAAGCCCTGGGCGATCACGGTTGTGAATACATGACCGGCGGTCGCGTGGTAGTGCTGGGCCAAACCGGCCGCAACTTTGCCGCGGGGATGTCCGGAGGTATCGCCTACGTGCTCGATAAAAAAGGCGATTTCGCGAGGCGCTGTAACAAGGCGATGGTTCAACTCACGAGCGTGGAAGACGCCGAGGAGAAGGAGTCGATTAAGAGCATGATTTTCCGCCACGCCGAGTACACGGGCAGCAGCCGCGCCACTGAGGTGCTGCTTTCGTGGGATGAATGGTTACCGAAGTTTGTGCGCGTCATTCCGCACGACTACCAGCGCGTGCTGGAGACGCAGAAGGAAATGAAGAAAAGCGGCATGACGCACGAAGGAGCGGAGATGGCTGCGTTTGAATTGAACTCCCATGCTTTAGCCCGCGCCGCAGGGCAGTGAAGAAAAGAAGTGATGAGTGATGAGTGATGAGTGATGAGTTCTGAGTGAAAAAGAAGTGCTGAGTATGGAGTCGTTCGCCCCATCTACTCGGTACTCAGAACTCAGTACTCGTTACTCATCACTTGGTATTAAGATGGGCAAACCTACAGGATTCATGGAATACACTCGGACGCTTCCCGTCGTCCGGCCACCAGCGGAGCGCATCTCCGACTGGCAGGAATTCCATCTGCACTCTCCTGAGGAAGCGCTCCGTGAACAAGGCGCTCGTTGCATGGATTGTGGCGTGCCGTTTTGCCATACCGGCCGCATGATTGGTGGGGCGGCTTCCGGGTGTCCCATTAACAATCTAATTCCTGAGTGGAACGATCTCGTCTACCGGGGCCATTGGCGCGAAGCGCTGAGTCGCCTTCATCACACCAACAACTTTCCGGAATTTACGGGCCGGGTTTGTCCCGCGCCGTGCGAAGGTTCATGCGTGCTTGGTATCAGTGATAACCCGGTCACGATCAAGACGATTGAGCAAGCGATCATTGACAAAGGCTTTGAGGCAGGCTGGGTTGTTCCTGAACCTCCGCCAGTGCGTACCGGCAAAGAGATCGCAGTGATCGGCTCTGGTCCGGCCGGACTGGCTTGCGCCGCACAACTTAATCGCGCGGGTCATTGGGTGACCGTGTTTGAAAGAGCCGACCGGGTTGGTGGACTATTGATGTACGGCATTCCCAACATGAAGTTGGAAAAGACGCTGGTTGAGCGGCGCACCGATCTGATGGCCGCCGAGGGCGTTCAGTTCGTTACGAGCACGCATGTCGGCTACGACTATCCTGCCGGCAGATTAATGCAAGAGTTTGACGCGGTGGTGCTCTGCGGCGGCGCAACCCGCCCACGCAATCTGACCATCGAGGGCCGGGACTTGGCGGGGATTTATTTCGCGATGGAGTTTCTGCATGGCAACACCAGGAGTCTGCTGGACAGCAACCACGAAGATGGACGCTATCTCTCGGCAAAGGACCAGGACGTGATCGTCATTGGCGGAGGCGACACCGGCACCGACTGTGTGGGCACTGCCTTGAGACACGGTTGTAAGAGTCTGGTGCAATTTGAAATTCTGTCGAAGCCGCCTGACGAGCGAGCGCCCGACAACCCATGGCCGCAGTGGCCCAAAGTTTATCGACTTGACTACGGTCAGGAAGAGGTCGCCGCTGTCTTCGGGCAGGACCCACGTACCTACTACGTCATGAGCAAGCAGTTTATTGGGGATGAGACGGGCAAACTGCGCGGGGTGCAAACGGTGCAGATTGAGTGGACCAGCAATAACAACGGAGGCTCCGTGCCGCGAGAGATTCCTGGTACGGAACGGGAGTGGCCCGTGCAAATGGTCCTGCTGGCCATGGGTTTCCTGGGACCAGAGACCGACGGGCTGCTGTCGCAGCTCGGTGTAGTGATTGATGCGCGCGGCAATGTTCGGATTAACGAAGACAAGATGACGAGTGTGTCCGGAGTTTTCGCAGCCGGCGACATGGCGCGCGGCCAGTCGCTGGTCGTTTGGGCGATTGCCGACGGCCGCCGGGCCGCGAAAGGTGTCGATAAATACTTGATGGGAGAAACGACGCTTCCGTAGCAGGCCTTCGGCAGTTTCGAGTTCCGAGTTTCAAGTGCAGAAGATCAAAGGCACTCGCAGAACTCCGATCCCGAAGATCAAAGCTCAGGACACAAAGCCGAACTCGAAACTCGAAACTCGAAACTGCCGCAAAGCAGCGAAGGAACCACATGAGCGCACAGCCACAAACGCTAACACCTGCAACCCAACTCCCGCTGGCCGACGCGATACAAGAGCCGCGCGGGGCGGAGATTCTGATCGAAGCACTCCTGCATGAGGGCGTGGATGCGATCTTCGGTTATCCCGGTGGAGCTGTACTGCACATCTACGACGAGCTGTGGCGCGCGCGCGATCGCGTGACGCATTACCTCGTGCGCCACGAACAAGGCGCGGTGCACATGGCCGAAGGTTATGCGCGCGCCTCAGGCCGCGTCGGGGTTGCGCTCGTTACCTCGGGGCCGGGTGCAACCAATGCGATGACCGGCATCGCCAATGCCTACATGGATTCGACGCCGATAGTGGTCATCACCGGTCAGGTGCCGACGCCGCTCATCGGCACGGACGCTTTTCAGGAAGTTGATACGGTGGGTATCACGCGTTCCTGCGTCAAGCACAACTACCTGGTGCGCGACGTCCGGGATCTGGCGCCTGTAGTCCACGAAGCTTTTCACCTGGCGCGAACGGGCCGGCC
>DIYZ01000145.1:0-3455 GCA_002427845.1 Chloracidobacterium sp. UBA6041
CACCCAGAATCGTAACGGAGGAAGCTCGCCCCGTGAAATCCTTCTGCACCGGAGTGAGGATGGCGTAGCGACCTGCGGGTACGAAGATTATCCCGCCCGCCGCATCGGCAGCGGCGTTCAAGGCAGCTTGAAGTGCGGGGCCATCATCCGTCACACCGTCGCCCGACGCACCGAACATGCTGAGATCGAAAACATTTTCGCTGTCGCTCGGCGGCGAAGTTCTACCCGCACCATGAACCTGGAGTAAATCAAGGGGCGCGGTTTTTCCAAACGCAGCCGCGAGGCCGGCCAAAAATGTCAATATCAAACAGAGGATCGTGGTGAGTTTCATTTGAATCATTTCCTTAAGGTTTTCGGCCGCTGAAATTCGCACATTTCTACGCAGCCGAGTTGGGACAAAAGGTATGGTTTCCGCATATGGGGCATAGAGGAAGCCGTTGAGCAGGCGAAGGACTTCATGGTAGCGGGTGGGCCTTAGCATGAAGGGACGTCGAAGATTACATTGAGCCGGCTATTATTGCAACGCTCTCTGCGCGAATGGTTCATCATCATCCCAATTTAAGACGCCCATTGCCAGGGACTGGTTTGTTTTTTTGGCCTTGCTAGTCGGAAGAAATTCCTTTGCCGGTTAGTGGAAAAGAAAATGGAAGCAGCAAGCGATCTCACGAAGCTGGCCGGATCCTGGTGCTATTGCCCGAATCGCTAGACCGTGTGATACCGTACTTTTGTTCCAGTCATGCGCATAGCAGAGGACTGATTGACTTGCAAGAAGATCCCCAGCCACAACCTTCCCAACTGCCCTCAACCAAAAGCAACCAGGGCAGAAATCGAAAACTAGCACGCTTCGGAATTGTCTTTGCGATTCTGGGACTGCTGTTGTTCGCTTACTTTGTAAGAAAAGCCGGCGTCTCAGAAATAATGTCGGGCATCAGGCGACTGGGCGTGGGCTTTCTGCTGATTCTCGGAATTTCCGCTATCCGGCAAGTAGTGCGTTCACTCGCCTGGATGTGCTGCTTTGAAGCGCCATATCAGCTGCGTTTTCGCGACGCCTTTGCGGCCAGGGTAATGGGTGACGCGCTGGGCAACATTATTCCGCTGGCCAGCGTGGCGGTGGCCGAACCCTCGAAAGCTGCGTTCGTTGCCGACCGAGTACCGCTAATGGCCGGTCTTTCAGCGATCGCGCTGGAAAATATTTTTTATAGCCTGTCCGCTATTCTTCTGATTTTTTCGGGGACAGCCGCGTTGCTGCTGAGTTTTTCGCTGCCAAAGGCTTTGCGCTACGCCAGCATCGGCGCAATGGTCGCGACGGTTGTGATTGCGCCCCTGGGTTACCTCGTTATACGCCGGCAGTGGAAATTCCTGAGTGGTCCCATGTCGGGGTTGTATAAGCGCGGTATCGGGCGCGCCTGGATGGAAAAGGGGATACCACGCGCGCAAACTCTCGAGGATCGCATTTATGGTTTTTACGATAGAAACCGCGATCGGCTCGTCGCAATTTTCCTGCTCGAAATCTGTTTCCATTTGGCGGGTATCGCTGAGATCTACGTCACGCTTTCGTTTATTAGCAGCGTGGTCGCGCCCACTTTGCTTACGGCGTTCATCCTGGAATCAGTAAATCGCGTCATCAACGTTGTGTTTAAGTTTGTTCCGCTGCGCACCGGTATCGATGAGGCGGGCACGGGAATGCTCTCAAAGGTTCTCGGGTTTACAACCGCAATTGGCGTGACGCTTGCCATCGTAAGGAAGGCGCGTGACATTTTTTGGACGGCAATCGGAGCGGCGCTGATGGTCCGCAGGGGACTATCACTCAGGGCGCTCGATAAACAGGGCCAGGTAAGTGTCGCTGAAGCAAGTGCAAAACCAGAGGCTGTTCAGCCGGCACGGGAAGCCGGTTAAGAGGTCACAAATTGTCCGTCGTCTTTCGGGTTTCTTTGGTTTGCGCCCTTTGCGGTTAAGTTTTGTTCAGCGTAATGGGCGGCCAGAATAAACCGCAAGGAACGCAAAGAATGCGCAAAGCTCCGCAAAGAATTCCACATCGTCCGTAAATAAACTCCCGGCGAAGGAACTATGAACTGCGGGTGCCTGACTGCGAGTTATTCATAGGCGAGCGCGCTCACGGCATCAAGGTTGGAAGCGCGCAGAGCCGGATACAGCGCCCCAAACGCTCCTCCCAGAATCCCGATTGCCGCAGCGGTAACGGCCCATCCCCAGGTAAACTCAAAAAAGAGACCGTAGAACTGGTGAATCAAATAACCCGCTGCAAAGGAAAGCACAAAGCCGGCGACAAGGCCCACCGCGCTTATGAGTATCGCCTCTGATTCAATGATGAAGACGATATAACGTCGCGATGCGCCCAGTGCTTTCAGGATTCCTATCTCGCGTGTTCGCTCAGTGATAGTCGTATACATCGCCAGCATCACCACAAGCGCACTCACCACCGCCGCCAGTCCCACCAGCACGCGCAAAAAGATGCCGAGGTAGGGAATATTTTTCTCGATACTCGTAAACAAGTCGCGTGTGAATTGAATCTTGTTTCCCGGAAGTTTTGCGTTTATGCGATTCGCAACTTCTAACTGTTCATTTGGGTTGCGGACTTTCACCAAAATGTAGGTGCAGCGTCCCGGCGACTCCAACGCTTCCTGCATGGCCGCCAGCGTCATCTTTACGCGCGCGCCCGACTCGGGTGAATAAATTCCGGTAACGCGATACTGCTTGTCGCCAAAAAGCTGCAGGGTGTTGCCGACACCGAGCTTGTTATTGCGCGCTTTTGTTTCATCGATGACGATTTCATCGTTCGCTTGCGGAGGTCTGCCGGAGACATTTATCTCGTTGACTCTCGCGAATCGTTCCCACTCCACCCCTTCAACCTGTTCAAAACCCAACCCGCGGCTGCCCTGAAATACATAGCGAATAACCGGCAATGCTTCCTGGACACCCTCGATTTCTTTCAAACTTTCCACGTACTTGGTGCTAAGGTTGGCAGTTGAAGACGTGAGCTGCATCGAGCCGGGGCGAGTAAAAATGATTTCCGCACGCACGTTTGAAGCACGCCGTTGCAGGTCGTTTGACATGCCGCGGGCGAGACCGGTGAAAAGCATGATCAGGCAAACTCCCAGAGCGATGCCGGCCACGCTGACTAGCGCGCGAATAGGTCGCTGGCTGATGTTGGCAACGACAAGATTGTCCATGCGGACCATAACGATAAGACATTTTCCCGAAAGCTACCAACGTGCGGAGCTATTGCGACCAGTTTCACCTGCTTGTTTGAGGTTCCCTGGGCTCACGCCCCGGGCTTCTGAAGTATGACACTAAACAGACGAGGCTTCTTTCCGTTTTTCTTAATCGCGCTGGCGCTGGTGTTGGCCACCTTCCCGCTTGGCAGTCATGCCTTTTCGCCCAAACGCCTGCAAATAGTAGTTCTCGGAACCACGGATTTACACGGCAACCTCTTTCCA
>DIYZ01000145.1:3673-26366 GCA_002427845.1 Chloracidobacterium sp. UBA6041
AATGTCCTGTTGATTGACTCGGGCGATACGATTCAGGGAACGCCGCTCGAGTACTACCACAACAAGAAAAATAACCAGCCGCCGGATCCCCTGATGCTCGGGATGAATGCGTTGCACTACGACGCGATGACGGTTGGCAATCATGAATACAACTTTGGTTTGCAAGTGTTGGAGAAAGCTCGCAGTGAAGCGCAGTTCCCCTGGCTGTCAGCCAACACTTACGACAAGCGCACGGAACAGACCCACTACAAACCTTATATTGTTAAAGACGTGGCGGGCGTACGCATTGCGGTGTTGGGACTAACCACACCGGGAATTCCTAACTGGGAAAACGTTCCGAATTACGCGGGGCTGGATTTTCGCGAGCCGGTCAGCGAGGCAAAGAAATGGGTGCCGATATTGCGCGATAAAGAGCGTGCGGACGTGGTGCTTGTAGCAATGCACATGGGGCTCGAAGAAGACTTGCGCACTGGCGAAATCAATCCCGGACAAGTGGAGAACGAGAACGAGGCTATCGCGATCGCGCGGCAAGTGCCGGGTATCGACATGATTTTCATGGGCCATACGCATCGAGAAGTGCCCGCCCTTGTTATCAACGGCGTATTGCTGACGCAGGCAAACTATTGGGGCAAACAGCTCGCTCGAGCAGATCTTTATTTGGAAAACGATGGTGCCAGGTGGCGCATCTACGCCCGCTCCGTGCGCACCATTCCGGTGGACGACAAGGTTGAACCCGATGCGGAGATGCTCAAAATCGGTGAGCCTTATGACCGCGAGACACAAGCCTGGCTATCTCGTCCTATCGGCGAATCTGTGGCCGAGTTGACGGCGGCGGACGCGGTTTTTCGTGACACTGCCATTCTGGATTTGATTCATAGGGTGCAACTGGAAGCAGGCAAAGCAGACGTATCCATGGCGGCCGTCTTCAATAAGAATGCGCGCATCGCCAGGGGACCGGTAACTGTGCGCGACATCGCCGGTCTTTACGTTTACGAGAACACGCTCGTTGTGTTGGAAGTTACCGGGCAACAGTTGAAAGATGCGCTCGAACATTCGGCGAAATACTTTCGCCCTTATGAGCCGGGAAAGTCGCCGGCCGAGCTGGTTGACGAAAAAATTCCCGACTACAACTTTGATATCGCGGAAGGCGTGAACTACGTCCTCAATATCTCCAAACCCATTGGTCAACGGATCGAGAATCTGCAATTCCACGGCAAACCGCTGGCGCCAACGCAGAAGCTGCGTCTGGCCACTAATAACTACCGCGTGAATGGCGGCGGCGGCTACACGATGTATAAAGGGGCGCCGGTCGTATATCGCTCCAGCCAGGAGATTCGTGAAATGATCATTGATTGGGTTGAGCGCCACAAAACGATTCCGACTGAGCCAACCAACAACTGGCGAATCATTCCGTAATGAGTGACTAAAAGCCAAAACGGCAACCCGGGGGCGTTGGGTTGCCGTTCTGGTTTCTTACAATCGGCTGCGAGGGGAGACTCGCCGGCCGTTGCGCGGGGAGTTCGCGAACTAACGAAGAGACGCCATTACTTCGACAACTTCGTAGGTGCTCCGGGCCTGCTCGCTGCGGGATGAAATGCTCGCAAGTTCGCGTTCGATGGCGCGCTCTTGCCGCGACTTCAGCAGTTGACGGCCAGTGCTGTCAGCGCCATACCAGACTTCCGCGAGAAAGTAGCGCTCGCCATAGCGATGGAATACCAGCCGAGCGTGCGTCTTATCTTTATTTGGCCCCAACGAATTCGACCAGCGAATCGCCGAGCTCCTGGAATCCTGGCTCTGCACCATCAGGAGATCGCCCTGTGAACTATTAGCCCTCACGGAATACTCACCTGCCGGCATCGCCCGATCGGCGACGACGAAGTCAAAGGGAATGTCCGCGGTTATCTTGTTCGTTGACTGGGCGTTTGAAACGGCGGCGGTTGCGAGTGCAAGTGCGATTATCATCGCCAACATAGTGAATCCTTTAAGAAGTTCTCTTTTCATGTTTCCTCCTCTTGCCTCTCTGGGCAGTGGTCGAAGCGACTCGACCCTTAACTTTGTAGCAAGCCAGTAATCCTATTCGGGGATTGCCTCTTACCAGTAGCGGCTCCGCGTTTTCAAATGTTCGTGAGTCAGTTCGTCTCGGGAGCTGTCTGGCCCTATTGCCACTTTCGTGCCGCGGCTTGCGGTGTACCCGAATCGCATTTGCGGCCGCTCTCAATGACCTCATGATTGCTGGAGAATCTGGAGCGTCCGCGTTGTGTCCTGCCTTGAAAGACAGTTTGTAAGAAGGCGACAAAGCGAGCAACTGACTATCCTTTTAGATAGCAGCGTTATCTGTTTAGATAGTTTCTGGTAACGCAAACTGTTAGTTTGCGCGTCGGGTGCGCGATTGTGTTCGTTTCCCTAAAATGAGATCTGAGGGAAGCGACGCAAACTAACAGTTTGCGTTACAAGTAGTCCCGACCTGCCTATTGCCGCCAAGGGGGCGGGCGCGTACACTTAAGCGCCAAAAAACTCTAAACTCACGACTCGGATGACCCGCGAATGAACCCGCGACTGACAGCCATTGCCGGAAGACTTAAGGGCAGCATTTTCTCGATCGAAGACTTGCCCGTCGTTATCGGACGAGAAACAAACGCCACGCTTTGCATCGCCGATGCGTCTGTTTCCCGTCGCCATTCCCAAATCGAAAAAGAAGATGAACAGTTTGTAATACTCGATCTCGATAGTCTCAACGGTACGTTTGTCAACGATGTCCCGGTGAAACGGCGCACTCTGCAGCACGGCGACCGCGTGCGAATCGGCGATTCGCAGTTTCTCTTTCTGATGCATGACGGCGAGGCAGCCTCGCAGTCGAGCGAAGTTGAATTCGATGAGGGTCAGATTGTTAGTGGATCCACCTTGCAGGTGAGGTTCAACGACGCGCTTTACCTGATGGCCCGCGATTTGAGCGCATTGATGAAAGTCAGCACTACTATCAATGCCATTCGCGGCATGGAAGAGCTGCAAAAAACTTTGCTCGAGCTGCTTTTCGAGGTAGTGCCGGCTGAAAGAGGAGCTATCCTGCTGGTTGATAACGGAGCGCAGGGGCCGGAAGCGGAGTTTACTTCAGTTTTTGGTTTGGACAGGCGGCGCGGTCCCGACGAATCGATCAAAGTTAGCCGCACAATTACGAAGTGGGTCTTGCATCACGAGGAAGCATTGCTGATCAGCAACCAGGCGGAAGACAAGGGATTCGGGGCGACAGCAGACAGCTTGACGGCGGATCGCCCGGGCTCAGTCTTGTGTGTGCCGTTAGTGATGTTACAACGCACCCTGGGAGTAATTTATCTCGACACGAGAGAACCGGACGCTATCTTTGACAAGGACCATCTTCAACTCGTGTCGGCCATCTCCGCCATTACGGCCGTAGCGATGGAGAACGCGCGTCACATCGAATGGCTGGTCAGCGAAAACCAAAGACTGATCGCCGATTTCAATATTGAACACAACCTGGTGGGCGAGAGTCCGCCAGTGCGCGAAGTCTTACAGTTTATTGCCAAAGTTGCGCCGACGGATTCCACGGTGCTGCTTTCGGGAGAAAGCGGTACGGGAAAGGAGTTGGCCGCGCGGGCGATCCATCAAAACAGTAAGCGGGCAAAGAAGTCCTTTATGGCTGTCAATTGCGCGGCGCTCGCCGAATCACTTCTCGAGAGCGAACTGTTCGGACATGAGAAGGGTTCGTTTACCGGCGCGTTGGCGCAAAAGAAGGGGCGGCTGGAAATCGCCGACGGCGGCACCGTGTTTCTGGATGAGATTGGCGAACTTTCGCCGGCTCTCCAGGTGAAACTTCTGCGCGTGTTGCAGGAGCGTGAATTTGAACGCGTGGGCGGCACGCGGACGATCAAAATCGACATCAGGTTGATCACCGCTACGAATAAAAATCTGGAAGAAGCAGTTAACGACGGCACGTTTCGGCAGGACCTTTACTACCGGCTCAATGTGGTCAGTCTGGAGATGCCGCCGCTGAGAGATCGCCAGGAAGACATTCCGTTGCTGGCAAAATATTTCGCTGCGAAGTATGGCGAGAAATGCAATAGGCGCGTAACTGGGATTTCGGCAGAAGCCCAGGCGCGTTTGCGCGGCTACGACTGGCCCGGCAATGTGCGCGAACTGGAAAACGCATTGGAGCGTGCTGTGGTATTGGGTACCACCGACCACATTCTGCTGGAAGACTTGCCAGAGTCAGTGCTGGAATCAGAGCCACCTGCTTCCGCGCCCGCGACCAGGTATCACGAAGCGGTGGCCCAAACAAAAAGACAGATCATCTTGAACGCGATGCAGCAGGCGAAGGGGAGTTATACCGAAGCCGCAAAACTTCTCGGCGTTCATCCAAACTATCTACACCGCTTGATCCGCAATCTGAACTTGAAAGAACAACTGAAGAAATGAATGGTCACTCGTCTTTACTTTCAAGTAGCTCGCCAAACCGTTCATCTTCCAACCTGCTGAAATCTTTGTACCATTGCTCAACCATATGTGAAAAGGTCCGGCTATGCTGAACCGTTTTCCAAACGGGCGTTAACTCAAATGACCAGACTTGCGCAAACTTCCGGCGCAGATTGGTAGTGGTTTCCGAATGCTACTCATCGTCTTGACTTGAGCAAAGTGTTACGTAGTATAGGCTTCAGTCCAAGCCATCTGCGGCGGTTAGGCGATCGGAGCTTACTCCTGCCGCAAATCAATAATGGAAGAAAACTCAAGCCCTATTAGCTTGCGTCCCGCGACATCTGAGGACGAATCTTTTCTTGTGTGTCTTTACGCCAGCACTCGCGCGAGCGAATTAGCGGCCCTACCCTGGGATGACAATCAGAAACAGGCGTTTATTAACATGCAGTGTATCGCACAGTGCCGTCAATACGTCATGTCCTACCCGCGGGCAGACAGCAAGATCGTTTTGTCCAACGATGAGCCGGTCGGGAGGTTACTCGTCGACAGAGGCGAGGATGCATTAACGTTAATCGACATTTCTTTGCTGCCTGCCTATCGCAAGCTGGGAATTGGAACGCAATTGCTCCGGGCGCTTTTGGACGAAGCCAACACGGCAGGAAAGCCGGTTCGCCTTCACGTGTTGCATTCGAATCCCGCGAAGAAACTGTATCAACGGCTCGGGTTTTCTATGGCGAGCAGTGATGAAGTATATTGCGAAATGGTATGGCCGAGGACCAATAGCACTGACATATCCATAAAACCGCAAGACCTGAAGGATGATAAATGATGGTGGCTTCTTTGACGCATAACGTGTTTGCCGAGCTCGTAAACACAAAATTTCGTGTTCAGCTTGATGAGAACAAGACGGGCGAAACAGAACTGGTCGAGGTTTCTGAACTCTTGATATTTCCTCATCAGGAACGCTTCTCGATCGTCTTTCGTGGACCAAATGAGATGCAGCTCGGCCAGGGTATGCGCCGTTTTGAACACGATGGGATGGGAGATTTTGATCTCTTCATCGTGCCGATTCGTCAGGATGAGCAGGGACTCTATTACGAGGCCGTCTTCAACCGCTTCCGCGGCCATGACCAGGAGCGGCCCGTATCCTGACCGCATGTCCATAACGCTACGCGACACCAATCCGGAAGATGAAGCATTGCTGTTCAAACTCTACGCGAGTTCTCGTGCCGAGGAGATGGCGCTTGTTCCCTGGACTGACGAACAGCGTGAGGCATTTCTAAGAATGCAGTTTACGGCGCAGGATTCATACTACCGTGAAAAATTTCCTGATGCCGATTACAAAGTCATATTGATGAAGGAAACGCCGGTGGGTCGCCTTTATATCCCCGGGCCCTTTTTGTGTTTGCTCCTCCGGAGGAAATTTATCTATCCGATTAACTGCCGCAGTCTGGCGCGGCATCGTTAGCGATCGTCCATGACCCGCTTTCGCCACAGGAAACGATGCGGTAGAAAAAGCAGCCATCCTCGTTTTCGGCGATCACTTTGATGTCCGCCGCGTTGCAGCTTACGTTGCTCAGCGTGAACGATCCCCCGATCGAAATCACCGTGTTGTTAAGCTGGTCGGGTCCCCAATTGTCTTGATCCGTCGGCGAAAAATAAACGTGCTTAATTTCCCGCGCGGAATTGTTGAAGATGGTAACTGCAGTCGTCGTCGTTTGCGCCGGCGATAGCAACGGCATCCCGCCAACAACAACCAGAAGGATGAGCAGAATAGCGAAACGATTGATTGCAGTCGTGGCGGGTATTGAGGGTTATTGAATGGGCTCTGCTGAAGTCATACAAGTCATTTCGATAACGGTGTAACGCTTTCGCAATCTAATCAGTTCCGTGTTTTGTTTGTCGAGGATCTCCTGATAGTCGGTTGGCGGGTTACCCCAGCAACCAGTCAATTGATAGAAGTAGATCTGTTTTCCTGAACCATCAATCAGTTTACCTCGTCTGCATCGGGCCTTCAGTGTGGCGAGTTTTTCTTCTACGGTGATCGTCTGTTTACCTTTGTTCATCCCGGGCTTGAAACCAAGGCGGCTAACTATGTCGCTCCGTTTAATTCCTTTCGGGAGACACGCACAACATGATGCGTTAGCGGCCGGGGCGGGTATTACGATTAATAAACTGATTATCATTAACCATCTCATAAGTAGTCCTTTGTCCAGGTAATAATGAAATCTTGACAGATACAATTTATAAAAGCTATCGCTGATCGCCTAACCGATCAGTTAGTTTCGGCAGTTTCCGCAGGCACGGTCTCTGCTTCAGCGACAGATTGCAGAGAACGAGCGTTTTGTCGCGGCGAAAAGAAGCGAAGCGTTTGTGATGATGGAATAGTCCAAAAGACAGACAGGAATGTCTGTCCTACAGTTAACCTTCAGTTCTGCCGTACTGCTAAAGGTGCTGCCGGTGCCTCTGGCTGCCGAGATGCGGGATCGATTTGCGCGCTTGTCACGATTGGCGGCGGCGGGGGGTTAGCCACTAACACTTCGAGCGCCGCATCAATCACTTCACTAATCCGCGCGACAAAAACGATTTGCAGTTCCTTGCGAACGTCATCTGGCAGATCTTCTATGTCTGCCTCATTGCGGGAGGGAAGCAGGATGCGACGAATTCCGGCGCGATGCGCCGCGAGAATTTTCTCCTTGAGACCGCCAACTGGAAACACTAAACCGGAAAGCGTGATTTCACCGGTCATCGCCGTGTCTGGACGCACGCGACGTCCTGTATAAAGCGAAGCCAGCGCGGCAGTAATGGTCACGCCCGCGCTTGGTCCATCTTTGGGAATTGCTCCGGCAGGAACGTGCAGATGTACGCCGTAGTTATTGAACATGTCCGCAGCGATGCCAAATTCGGTTGCATGTGACCACAAATACGACTGAGCGGCACGCGCTGATTCCTGCATGACTTCGCCAAGTTGCCCGGTGATCGTCAGGCCTCTTCCGCCCGGGAGCAGCGTCGCCTCGATGAACAAAACTTCGCCGCCCATTTCTGTCCAGGCCATTCCGGTGGCCACGCCGGCGGGCAATTCTGTCCGTGCCTGTTCCGGATAGAATCGCGGCGCTCCCAGGTAATCATCTACGTCCTGGG
The DNA here is from genome assembly GCA_002427845.1 of Chloracidobacterium sp. UBA6041. Classification (GTDB taxonomy): domain Bacteria; phylum Acidobacteriota; class Blastocatellia; order Pyrinomonadales; family Pyrinomonadaceae; genus PSRF01. The sequence goes on from DIYZ01000145.1 coordinate 11,243, forward strand.
CTGCGACACTGACTGTTTCCACTTCGCCCTGCGCAATCTTCAAGGCAACTTTACGAGCGACCCGGCCGATGTTTCGTTCCAATTGCCGCACTCCAGCCTCGCGCGTGTAGCGCGTGGCGATCAATTCGACGGCCTCGTCGCTGATGCTTAGTTGGCCGGTCTTGAGTCCATTTTCCTCGATCTGGCGGGGAATGAGATAACGCCTGGCAATCTCCAACTTTTCCCGGTCGCTGTAACCAGCGATGGCGATCACTTCCATGCGATCGCGCAATGGTGGCGGAACTGGCCCCAGCTGGTTGGCCGTGGCAATGAAGAAAACTCTCGAGAGATCAAACGGAAGATCCAGGTAGTGGTCCCGAAAAGAATTGTTCTGTTGCGGATCAAGAATTTCCAGCAATGCCGAAGACGGATCGCCGCGATAGTCGTTGCCGAGTTTATCGATCTCGTCGAGCATCAGTACGGGATTGTTTACGCCTGCCCGGCGGATTGACTGAATGATTCGTCCCGGCATTGATCCGATGTAGGTACGGCGATGACCGCGCAGCTCGGCTTCGTCACGCATGCCGCCAAGTGACATGCGCTCAAATTGGCGCCCCATGGCGCGCGCGATTGAGCGTCCCAACGAAGTCTTGCCGACTCCTGGTGGACCAACAAAACAGAGAATAGGACTCTTGGTGTCGGGCCGCAGTTTGATGACGGCAAGAAACTCCAGGATGCGTTCCTTAACGTCCTCCAGTCCGTAATGATCTTCGTCAAGGACCCTCCGCGCTTCCTTAAGATCGAGCTTGTCCTCAGACGACTTTCGCCAGGGCAGCTCAAGAACGTATTCGAGGTAAGTGCGGATGACGTGGTAGTCGGGTGCGGCGGCGGGAAGTTTTTCCAGACGCTTCAGCTCGCGCTCAGCTTCCGTCCTCACTTCATCGGGCAAGTCTGTTTTGGTGAGACGCTCGCGCAGCATCTCAGTCTCGGCCTGTTCTCCGCTTTCATCTTCGCCGAGCTCCTTTTGTATGGCCTTCATCTGCTGGCGCAAGACGTAATCGCGCTGGGCCTTGTCCATCTCCGACTGTGCTTCGGTGGCGATCTTTGAACGCAACTGAATGATTTCCAGCTCGCGGGCCAAATAGCCATGGGCCAGGCGCAACAGCGCGTCGGCGCTATCGGCTTCCAGCATCTTCTGTTCCTGCTCGACGCCGAGATTAAGGATCGACCCGAGAAAATAGGCGAGCCGGACAGGCTCAACCGAGCCCATCATTGCCACGCGAACTTCAGGTGGAACTCCCGGCAAGAGCGCCAGCGCCTCCTGGACCATCGCCTGCACATTCCGTTTTGTTGCTTCTACTTCTTCTTTATCGACAATCTTAACTTCTGGCAGGATCTGCACCAACGCGCGCAGGTAAGGGTCTTCCTGTTTCCATTCAATCACCTTAATCCGTTCGGTACCCTGCGCGATGATGTGCATCGTCTCTTCAATGCGCTCCATCCGCTTGATCATCGTTAGCGTGCCTACCTGATAAAGATCGGCGGGCTTAGCATCTTGGGTACTTGAAGTTGCAGCATCCGCGCGAACGGTGATACATGCCAGCAACTTTTCCTGGGTTGCCAGTGCCCCTTCAACGGCCTTAACCGAGCGAGGCCGGCCCACGGCGAGCGGCACCACCGTCTCCGGAAATAGCGTCATGTTTTGCAAGGCCAGGACCGGAATCTCGAATGGCTGACCCTGTGGCGGCGGCGGGTTCTCTTGAGATTGCTCAGCTGGTTTTTGGACTACAGTCTCAGACGCTAAAGCGGTTTTGTCGGATGTTTCTGCCATTCTATAAACTTTGCACCGAATGCTTAAACGCCGGAATCATTTGCATCGCAGGTTAACGATCAAAAATCCGTCGTGGTAGTCGTGGGCGAGTGACCCTTCTTCAATGCGGCAGGGAAACTGAATTGTCTTCTCAAACCGACTGTAGGTAATTTCCATCTGGTGATAACTAAATCCTTCTTTGTAAAACGTGTCTCGCCGGCAACCGCCGATCCGCAAACTCGACTGGCCGAGTTGGATTTCGAGATCGTCAATGCTGACGCCGGCCAGGTCCACTTTCACTATCCAGCCCTCCGCGCAACGGTAGACGTCAGCAGCCGGGTTCCAAAGAGGCCCCGACGGTCTGACCCGGCGCGTAACGGCTAACAAAGCAACCTCGCGATTTGGATTCCGCATAATTAGGTGACCACAGGATAAGACAAATCTTGAAGGCTTGAAAGCGGAGGTGACCAGCTCTCTGAAATTCTTTAGCACCGCGCTTTAATGCGGTGACCAGCCAATTACCATATGCACCGAACAAACTAATTTCATTCTTAGCGCACGCCTGCTTCAATCTCAGCGACCAACTGCACCCGCGATGTGATGTCGAGCGTGCCAACTTCAATCGGAGTGGACGCCGCTGTCATTTTCATAGTTTGCAGTTCATACAGCGGGCGTGGCCTCTCGAATCCTTCTTCCTGCACTTCCACAATCCTGGTGATCCGACCGCCGAGTGCCTGAGCGATTACCTGTGCTTTGCTCACCGCTTCACGTGTGGCGTCAGCGAGCGCTTGATCGCGCGCGGGGCGATCGCGCCTCAACGTAAACAGGATTCCAGCAACATCATTGGCGCCTGCTTGAGCCGCGGCATCAATAACAGAGCCGACCCGGGTGAGATCCCCGATCGTCACCGTAACGCTGTTGCGTGCTTCATACCCGGTGATGGTCGGCGGTTGACCCTCTTTATAAACTCTCTGCGGTTGTAAACTGTAACCGCTGGTCTTAACTTCCGCGCCGGCGCCGGCCGCGCCTTTTAACGCGCGCACTACCGCTTCGCTCTGCCGGGCATTTTCCTGCTGCGCGTCAAGCGCTCGGCGTCCCTGAGTGACTACGGAAACGGTTATGATGGCGGTGTCCGGTTGCGCCTGAACTATCGAGTCTCCGGTGACCAGCACTTTCGTAAAACTTCGTGACTCGTTTTGATTTCCGCCGGATCCGCCTTGCGCGAAAGGGCCCATCGTGCGTACGTCAAACGGCGTGCCCTCCATATAGATTGTCATCACATCCGGTTTCGTCTCGCCAACGGCCTCAACTTCGGTGGCTTCAGCAAACCATTTTTCCTTTTGAAAACGTTGAGGGTTCAGAATTAGATATTTCTGGTTGCCGGCTACAATTACCCAGCCACCCGCCTCAACAGTTTTTTGCAGGCGTCCGCGAACGGTTATCTCTTTTGCGAAACTCTGGCCCGCCAGCAGCCCAACCAGCGCAACCGCGCCAAGTATTGTTATTAACTTTCTTTTCATGAAATATCTCGCTTTCATCTCTTTATCAGCTGAGTCCCAGGGAAATTCCGGGTGCCTCTTCGTCACCAGAGAACGCAACTTTGCCCAGATTCTTGCAGGGCTTTCTCCTTGGCGATAGATTATTGTTGGGCCCATTAATACTGTTTTGTTACGATTCATGCAATGCAATCATTCGATACTAAGGGCGATCCTGCCGAGCGCTCGCCAACCACGCGCCAAACGATCGTCATTGGCCGTCTAGAAGATTTGCCTTCAGGAAGCTGCAAAACCGTGGACCTTCCAGAGGGACGCGAACTCGCTCTTTACAATATCAACGGCGAATTCTATGCCAGCGAAAACTTCTGTCCACAAAGGCGCACCATTAGCGGAAGGGGTTGGGGTGCTGTGCGGTCAGGTAATCGAATGCGATTGGCACGGTTGGCAATTTGACGTGCGAACTGGTGAATGTCTGACGGTCAAAGAAAGACTCGAGACCTACGAGGTTGTCATTGAAGACAGGCTGGTGAAGATTTTTGTTTAGTAGGACAGACATTCTTGTCTGTCATTCTCTCTAATCGCGGGCATCTGCCGCGGGAAAAGAGACAGGCAAGAATGCCCGTCCTACTACTCGCCATCATTTCCAATCGCTTCCACCGGACAGCAGAGCAACGCTTCTTCACATGCCGCGCGCTCTTCCTCATTCAGCGGTTGCTTGAAGACAAACGAATAACTGTTTGCGTCGGAGCGGCGGAAATTTTCCGGCGCCGTATCACGACATACATCGCAATCTATACAGGAGGAATCGACGTAGTAAGCGCCGGCGATGTTTTCCTTCACACGATCGTTTCGATCAGGCATCAGCAATTTTAGATTTCAGATTTCAGATTTCAGAGTGTGATTGATTTCTTGTTTAGCCCGAGCGCACTTGGTTTCCAATCGGCAATCTAAAATCCCTAAGGGTGCGTCATTTCTTCCGGCTTCACGTATTTATCAAACTCCTCACCACTCAAAAATCCCAACTCGACCGCCGATTCACGCAAACTAATTCCTTTGCGGTGCGCGTTCTTCGCTATTTTCGCGGCTTTGTCGTAGCCGATATGCGGGTTTAAGGCAGTAACCAGCATCAGCGAATGCTTGAGGTAGTTATCAATCCTGTTTCGATCGAGTTCAATGCCGGCAATGCAATATTCCACAAAACCATGAGACGCATCGTGTAACAAACGGATCGAGTGGAGCAGGTTATGAATCATTACCGGCTTAAAAACGTTGAGCTCGAAATTGCCCTGCGACCCGGCAAAGGTTATCGCTGCATCGTTACCGAAAACCTGCACGGCCACCATGGTCATCGCTTCGCTTTGCGTAGGGTTAACCTTACCCGGCATGATCGATGAGCCGGGTTCATTCTCCGGCAGGATTAACTCACCCAATCCGCAACGCGGGCCTGAAGCCAGCCAGCGAATGTCGTTGGCAATCTTCATCAACGAAGCCGCCAACGTTTTTAGCGCGCCGCTCGCGAAGATGATCTCATCGTGAGCCGAGAGCGCGGCAAACTTATTTGGATGTGATTTGAACGGCAGACCGGTTAGCTCGGCAATTTTCTTCGCCGCGCGCTCGCCAAATTCCGGGTGAGAGTTGATACCGGTGCCGACGGCCGTCCCGCCAATGGCCAGATCGAGCAACCCGGGCATCACCATCTTCAAGCGTTCAATGTCGCGCTCCAGCAGAGCGGCCCAACCCGACATCTCCTGGCCAACGGTTAGCGGAGTAGCGTCCTGAAGGTGCGTGCGCCCAATCTTTACGACATCTTTGAATTCCTCAGCTTTAGCAGCGATCGCATCGTGCACTTTCTGAATTTCCGGGATCAGCTTATTCATCTGCTCGGCCGCCGCAATATACATCGCCGTTGGAAACGTATCATTGGACGACTGTGACATGTTGACGTCGTCGTTTGGATGAACAGGCTGCTTACTTCCCATAACGCCCCCGGCAATCTCAATCGCCCGATTAGAGATTACTTCGTTGGCGTTCATGTTGGTCTGGGTGCCACTTCCCGTTTGCCAGATGCGCAAAGGAAAATGTTCATCCAGTTTGCCTGCGATCACTTGGTCCGCTGCTTGTTCGATAAGCTTTAGCTTGTCGCTCGGGAGCTTGCCGAGTTCGGCGTTTACGAGCGCCGCGGCCTTTTTCAGAATCCCCAGAGCGCGAATCATCTCGCGCGGCATCTTATCGTCACCGATGTTGAAGTGAAGCAGGCTACGCTCGGTTTGCGCGCCCCAATATTTATCAGCCGGCACTTCGATCTTGCCCATCGAGTCGCTCTCAATACGCATCGGTCTCTTTGCTTCTTTTTGTTCGCTTGCCTCAGATGACATGGTTTGGTTCCTGGCTAGTATTCTGACCGTGGATTTGTTTTGTGAGCTGTTGCTGTCGGCGTATTGCGTGGAGTTGTCATGGGCCTCAACCGGCTTAATTCTACATCACAGGCGCTCATGCTTAAACCTGGCTAGCAGTTGAAACTGCGCATAGGGTGGCTTGCCACGGAGCCGCGGGCAGAATGTCCTGGAAACTCGCCACCTCCAGATCGACATATCGCTTCCGCTTCACTGCATAACCTTGTCAACCCTGACAGCCTACTATAGAGTTTTCGCCATAGTCCCGTCACAACTTTCAGGTAAGTTTCTTGACATTGGTATGTCATCCCCTGATTCGAATCCCCCTTCTCCGACTACGCCTGATCGGCGTGCACTGATACTCGTAGTGGAGCGCAATCCGGCCGTGCAGCGGCTGGAACGCTTTTTTCTCGAACAAGCCGGATACAGCTTGGAATTTGCGAGCGACGGGATTACGGCGCTCGCGCGGGCACGAGAGTTACGTCCCAAAATTGTGGTTACTGAAATACTGGTGCCCCAGCTCGATGGTTTGAGTCTATGCCGTGCGCTTAAGAGCGATCCCCAAACACGTGCGACCATCGTCCTTGTTTTTAGTCATCTGTATGCAGAGGATCGTGCTCTTGAAGCAGGCGCTGATGCTTTCATTGTAAAGCCGTTGGATGAGGAGCGCTTGATCGACACCGTCTCCCGGCTGCTGGAGATTCGCCGCGAAAGGGCGGGAGGATAACTTTTGGCAAATGAACGTCTCAAAACGGGAAACGCCGCATTGGACCAGGTTTTAAGTGGCGGCTTTCCTATTAACACCATCAACGTGGTGATGGGCGCTCCCGGTACGGGCAAAACAATTCTCGCTGAGCAGATGGTGTTTGCCAACGCGAGTGAAGATGCGCCCGCTCTTTATTTGACGACGCTATCAGAGCCGCTCGATAAATTCATCAGACACGGACAGAGCTATGGCTTTTTTGATTCGGCTAAAGTGGGTCAAACAGTCTTTTATGAAGATCTCGGAATGATGGTCAGGGAACGAGGTATCGGCGCCCTGGCGGAAATCGTTACCGAAATGTTGATTCAACGAAAACCGCGCCTGATTGTTATCGATTCTTTCAAAGCCCTTAACGAACTCATCGAGACTCCTCATGAACGCCGCACCATCCTCTTCGATCTGGCCAGCGTGCTAACGGCGTACCGGTGCACCACCTTCCTCATCGGCGAGTACGCGGATGAAATGATGACCAACCTTCCCGAGTTTGCCATCGCTGATGCAATTCTGTTGCTCTTGAAGCACGCGACAGGTGTTAGGGAGCAGCGCTTTCTTAAGGTGGAAAAACTTCGGGCCTCCAGTTCAATTCCGGGCATGCATGCTTTCAATATTTCCGCGGACGGCATTGTGCTGTTTCCGCGGCTGGTGACGCCGCCAGCGTCGCCGCTCTATACCGCCAACATCGAGCGCGTAAACACAGGAATAACAGGTCTGGATGACATGATTGAAAAGGGTTTCTGGCGTGGTAGCACCACGCTTGTGGCCGGGCCCACCGGTTCGGGCAAAACCATAATTGGTCTCCACTTTATTCGCGAAGGCGCGCTTAACAATGAGCCTGGCGTCTATGTTGGCTTTCAGGAAAACCCGGTGCAACTGTCGCGTGTCATGCGCAACTTCGATTGGGACCCAAAGGCTTTGTTGGAAAATGGAAGTTTCGAGCTGATGTATCGCTCGCCGGTGGAGATGCAATTGGACAGCGTGGCTACGGAGTTAATTACCAGGGTCCGCGAAGGGCACGTGAAGCGAGTGGTAATCGACGCCATCGGGGATTTGAAAAAAAGCAGCAGCGACAAGCAGCGGTTTTCAGATTTCATGTACGCGTTAACGCAATGGTTTGCGACCGAAAACGTAACTTGTTTATGGCTCTACGAGCTTCAGAATCTTTTTGATGTGCCGCGGATTAGCGACGAAGAGATCTCGAACATGAGCGACAACATAGTACTGCTGCATTTTTCCCGGGGAACGGAAATGGCGCGCACCATTCGCATTATCAAGACTCGCGGCAGCAGCCACGACCATTGGGAACACACGCTCGATATTTCCAACGCTGGTGTAGTGGTTAATAAAAGCAAGAATAAGGAATAGGATTCTAATTCGTGCCATGGGCCGGAACCAACACAGCATAATCAGCTCCTTTGATCGCCTCGCAGCCATCAACCGCTCGATCACCACCTCCCTGAATTTCAACGAGGCTTTGCGGCTGATAGTAGTGAATGCGGCGGAACTATTTTCCGCGGATACGAGTCTGCTGCTATTGGTCGAAGATGACGGGATCTTGCGGGTAAAAGCGGCCCATGGGGTTGAGAGCGCCAACATTCCGGATTTCTCAGGACCCATGGAGGAATCCGTCATTAGAAACCTGTCTATTCACCTCAACCTGGAACCCGCGAAAGAGTTGGTAACGGTACCGATCGTTGCAGATGGTTCGCTTAATGGCTTTCTGGCCATCGTGCGCGAGTCGCAAATGACCGCTGAGGAACATTGGCAACTGTCCGCACTTGCCGACCAGGCAGCGATTGCGCTTAACAACGCGCGCTTGCATGAATTTCAGACCGGTGAAGCGATGCGCCAGCGTGATGAAACCCTCGCAGCACTGCGCGAGTCGCATCGGAAGATCAACAACATACTCGAGAGCATCACGGATCTGTATTACCAGCTCGATCCGGAATGGCGCTTTGTGGATGTGAATAAACGCGTGGAGGAGTTGTTTGGAAAGAATTTTGACGAACTGGTTGGCAAGATAATCTGGGAAGTTTTTCCGCAAGCAGTCGACTCAGAACTATACCCACAGTTTCATAAAGCGGTTGAGACAAGAACCCCCGTCCACTTCGAGTTGGAATCCAAAATCGCAGACGGTGTTTGGTTTGAGGCTCACGCTTATCCTAAGAAAACCGGCCTCTCGGTCTACCTGCGCGACATCTCGGAACGGAAAACATCCGATCGCGAGATCGCCTTTCAAGCTCGACTTCTGAGTGCGGTCGAGCAGGCGGTGATTGCTACTGATCTTGACGGTAAAGTTGTTTACTGGAATTCATTCGCGGAAGCACTCTACGGCTGGTCGGCTGAGGAAGCGATCGGTGCAAACGTTATGGATCTAATTCCGGCCGAGACTGTGCGGGAACAAGCTTTGGAAGTCATGAAGCAGTTGAAGGAAGGAAAGAGTTGGTCGGGCGAGTTTCTTGTTCGCCGGAAAGACGACTCCGTTTTTCCCGCAATGGTCACCGACTCACCAATCTTCAACGAAGACCGGGAACTCATGGGGGTGGTTGGTGTGTCGGTGGATATCAGTGAGCGTAGACGCGCCGAAGAAGAACGAGCACGCCTCCATCAGAGCGAGAGAGAAGCGCGGGCTGAGGCCGAAAACGCCAACCGCCTGAAGGATGAGTTTTTAGCAACACTTTCCCACGAGCTGCGCAACCCGTTGAATGTAATTCTTGGCTACGCCGAGGTCTTATTAAGAAGCGACGAAGCGCAAAAATCGGAATTCGTAAGACGCGCCGCAGAAATACTTAAACGCAACGCGCTGGCCCAGTCGCGCCTGGTCCGTGACCTGCTTGATCTTTCACGCTTACACATCGGCAAGCTCTCGCTCAACCGCGAAACAGTCTCGCTGATGACGGTTATCAAGAACGCGGTCGAGACAGTACGCGGTGACACCGCGGCCAAGCAGATTGAAATCAAGGTTAACGCACCGGAAGAAATCGTTTTCGTCGATGCCGATCCGCTAAGGCTGGAACAGGTCATCTGGAACCTGCTCAATAACGCGGTGAAGTTTACGCCCGCTGGAGGAACAATAACCATTAGCCTGACAACGGAGAAACAGCAGGCGGTCCTGGTTGTCGAGGACACCGGTCAGGGTATCGAGCAGCAGTTTCTGCCACACGTGTTTGAAATGTTCCGGCAAGCGGACGCAAGCAGCAGCCGTCCGCATAGCGGCATGGGGATTGGCCTGGCGCTCGTACGGCAACTGATTGATTTGCACGGTGGCAAGGTTGCCGTCGAATCGAACGTGGGACAGGGCGCAAAATTTACGGTCCAAATTCCCCTATCGCGTGAAACAGAAAGAGCATTTAGATCCTCACCGCAAGTCGAAACCGGAGTTCTTAGTCAGATGGCCATCCTGGTGGTTGATGATTCTGAAGACACGGTTGATATGTTGCGGCAGTTGTTTGAAATGGACGGCGCCGTCGTGGAAACGGCGCGAAGTGCAGCAGAGGCGCTCCGGATGGCGCGCGAGAAAGATTTTGATGTCGTGCTCTCCGACATCTCAATGCCGGGCATGGATGGCTTTGAGTTTTTGCGCCGAATGCGCGGAATACCAAACAAGAAAGATGTGCCCGTAATCGCGCTGACGGGATTTGCCCGCGCTGAGGATGTAGAGCGCGCCGCGGCAGAAGGCTTCCTGTCGCACGTAACAAAACCCATCGATGTAAATAACTTGATCGAGACACTGCGCAAGCTGCCCGTCCGGAATCGCCAAGCCACCGTCAACGCCCGGAGCTGAAATTAACTCGACGAACCAGTTACTCGTCGGCAGTTGTTGGCGCGCCGGAGCCTTGCCAGGCTTTCCAGCCGCCGGCCATTGAGAAGACGTTGGTGTAGCCCATCTGTTGGAGGACGTCGGCGGCAAGCGCGGAGCGAAAACCGCCGCCGCAATAGAGGATCAATTCTGTCCCTTTGTCAGGCACCTTCTCTTCAATGTCGCGTTCGATGATGCCCTTGGCTAAATGGATCGAACCCGCCGCGCTACCGAGTTGCCATTCGTTATCTTCGCGGACGTCGATTAACTTCGCGTTAGGATTTGCCGACATCCGCTCTCTTGTCTCCGCGACCGTAAGCTCGCGAATGCGCGTCCTGGCGTCATTGACTAGTTTTAGAAATCCTTCGGAATGTTTCATGTCGTAACCTCGCGAATCGTAATTCCATTTAGCTTCTGAGGCCCAGTTGGGGCGCGATGTTTATAGTTTGAAATACACTTTCTATCTCTGAGCCCCGTCGGGGCGAAATGTCACGACCAACTGTCACGAGAGTTGTGCATCCCTAAACATTCGGCTCCCACAGAGCTTTCAATCCCTGGTTCGAACGATGGCTATAAACATTCGGCTCCTAATGGAGCCAGGATCCCAATCCGAATTCGGCCAACCCCTCAATTGGATGAAATTGCGGCGAATGATTATAATGCCCGTCTTTAATAGAAAGCACTGCCATCGACAATCTTTTGTGGGGGCCGACCTGTGTGTCGGCCCGGTTGCACAATCCGTGGGCATGCGGCTGCGGCTTCTACTTCGATCTTACGAGAGGAACTTCATAAAAATTGGCTAACGAACAGTTTGACGTAACGATTATTGGCAGTGGGCCGGGCGGCTACGTGGCGGCGATACGCGCGGGCCAACTGGGCCTGAAGGTGGCGATGGTTGAAAAAGACACTCGCCTCGGCGGCACTTGTACATTGCGCGGTTGCATTCCCACCAAACAAATGTTGATGTCCGCACACGTCTACGAGCAGATGCAAAACGCCGCTGCTTTCGGCGTACAGGCATCGGGAATTCAGTTGGCTTTCGCAGATGTGCAAAAACGCAAAGACAAAGTGGTGCTCAAGAACACCAAGGGCATTGAGTATCTGATGAAGAAAAACAAGGTCACGGTAATCAAAGGCACCGGGAAACTTGCGTTGCCGGGAAAAGTGGAGGTCACCGATGCTGATGGCAAGAAGCAGATTTTAGAAACCAAAAACATCATCATCGCCACTGGTTCCGCGGTGCGGCCCATACAGGGTTTTGAAACTGACGGCTTGCACGTTGTAAACAGCGATCACATCCTGGAATTGAAAGACGTGCCCAAGTCGCTGATAGTGATGGGCGCTGGAGCGGTCGGCGTCGAGTTTGCTTCTGTCTATTCGCGCTTCGGTGCGGAGACGACGCTGGTTGAGTTAATGCCGCGGCTCGTTCCGCTCGAGGATGAAGAGGTTTCGAAAGAGCTGGAAAAATCGTTTCGCAAACGCGGTATCAAATCGCAAGTCGATACCAGGCTCGAGAAACTCGAGAAAACGGAAACGGGCGTTCGCGTTACCGGCAAAACTGCGAAAGGCGAGGCAGTCAATCTCGAAGCGGAGATGTTGCTGGTCGCAGTGGGTCGTATGCCTTTCACTGAAGGTTTGGGTCTCGAAGGCACAAAGATAAAAGTGGACCAAGGATTTATTAACGTTGACGAGTATCAGCAAACCGCTGAAAAAGGCGTGTACGCAATTGGCGATGTCGTGCCCACTCCGCAACTCGCGCACCTGGCTTCGAAGGAGGGCATAGTCGCGGTCGAACACCTCGCGGGACAAAAAGATGTCCGCCCGATCAATCTTCGTCTGGTGCCAAACTGCACCTATTGCGATCCGGAGGTCGCCTCAGTTGGACTGACTGAAGCGAAGGCGCGTGAACAGGGCTACGACGTGAAGGTTGGGAAGTTTCCGTTTTCCGCTTCGGGCAAGGCTCGCATCCTGGGCGAAGAAGAAGGCTTTGTTAAGATTGTAAGTGAATCGAAGTATGACGAAATACTTGGTGTGCACATCATTGGCCCACACGCTACCGAGTTGATCGCCGAAGCTTGCGTCGCGATGCAACTTGAATCAACGGCCGAAGAATTGGGCCGTACCATGCACGCGCATCCGACAGTTTCCGAAGCCGTGATGGAAGCCGCTGAAGGCGTGCACGGGCTGGCGGTGCATATTTAAGTCGGAATTTACGCCGAAAGGCGTTTAATAGTTTAGCCCGGGGTAACACCCCTGGGAAGAAATAGTTCAGCGCATTTTGTACCCTGAAAGGGTTATTAAAAACGAACAGGTTATCCCACCCTTTCAGGGTGGACTCCTCTTCCTCGAGTTTCTATCCCAGGGTGTTACCCTGGGCTGAGTTATCAAGCGCTTTCAGCGCAGCTTGGCCAGATGGATCAACCAAATAAACCAGCAGCGAGTGAATCGAAACAGGATCCCGCAAGAAACGCGAAACGCAGGCGTGGACCGCGCCGGCCGCGGTTTGAAATGCGGGTAAACACAAAACATGCGCCGCGCAAACCGGCCGACGGCCAACCGTTGAGCTGTACTACCGAGACGACTCTCAAGCCCGAGCAGATGCTCGAGCTTTATCGTTATCTAAAGCTCACGCGACAGGTTGAAGAGCGGTTAGTGAATCTTTATCGCCAAACGAAAGTTGTCGGTGGCGTATTTCGCTCACTGGGCCAGGAAGCTACGGCGGTCGGCAGTGCGTACGCGCTTGAGGCCCGGGATTTCGTCACGCCTCTGATTCGCGATCTTGGCGCGGTGCTGGTGAAAGGAATTCGTCCGCGTGAAGTCTTCGCGCAATACATGGCCAGGGCCTGGGGACCGTCGGGCGGACGCGATCTGAATATTCATTTTGGCGACATGGAGAAGGGATTCATTGGCCCCATTTCTCATCTTGGCGACATGATTCCGGTGATGGCCGGGGTGCTGCTGGCGGCGCGTATGCAAAAGAAGCGCCCGATCGGGATTGCCTACATCGGCGACGGGGGCATGAGTACCGGCGCGTTTCATGAAGGACTAAATTTCGCCGCCGTGCAGAAACTGCCGCTACTGGTCATCGCGGAATACAATCATTACGCGTATTCGACGCCGACGAGTTTGCAAACCGCGGTAAGAGATCTGGCAGAGAAGGCTGCCGGCTACAATATTCCTGCCTCAATCGTCGACGGCAACGACATAATTGCCTGCTACGAAGCCACCAGACACGCGGCTGATTATGCGCGCCGCGGAGGCGGACCCGTCTTAATTGAAGCCAAGACCTACCGGCGCCGCGGACACGCCGAACACGACGATCAACGTTACGTGCCCGCAGGCGAGATTGAGTGGTGGGAAAAGCACAACGATCCGATTGATCGATATGAACGGTATCTGCTCCAACAAAACATTGCGACAAAGGAAAAGCTCGCAGAGATCACGGCGGACGTGATGCGCGAGATTGAAGAAGATTGCTCCTGGGCTGAATCGTCTCCAATGCCCGAAGCGGAACAAGCCGCATTTGGAGTTTTCGACAACAGCGTTGTGGCGCCGGCGCTTCGACCTGAAGTTTTAAAGAATTGAGCGAGGGGACGTCATGGGCGACAACGAACACGGAATTTCGACCAATCAGGTAGACGATCGAGGGACTAACGAATCTTGGAAGAAGTACAGGGATGGATGGGCGCAGCGGAACCGGTTGATGACGATGTCGTCATGAAGGCGCGCGGCATCAGGAAAGAACGCGGGATTGAGATTGAATAAATCAGAATAAGGTCTTCGAAAATGCAAAGGGCTAAGGCCCAAGACCTAACCCAAAGACCTAAGACCAAAGACGAAAGACCAATAAGTAATGGCAACCGCAACAAAAAAAGAGCACAAGTCGGCGCGCCCTGAACGCGGCGGCCAGGCGACCTTAGTCGAAGCAATTCGCCAGGGCATCTGGGAAGAGATGGAGCGCGACCCGACGGTCTTCGTGATTGGCGAAGACGTGGGCGCGTATGGCGGCGCGTTTAAGGTCACCGACGGGCTCATTGATGAATTCGGCAAAGGCCGGGTGATTGATACACCGATTTCCGAAGCGGCGATTGTGGGCGCCGCGTGTGGCGCCGGGCTGATGGGTATGAAGGCCGTTGCTGAGTTTCAGTTTATTGATTTTATTTCTGCCGGGTTTGATCTGCTGACTAATTACGCAGCCAAGTGCCGCTATCGCTGGGGAGCAAACATTCCGGCGGTGTTTCGTGGTCCATGCGGCTCGGGAGTGCGCTCTGGTCCGTTTCATTCGCTGAATGCGGAATCGTTTTTTCTGAATACCGCCGGACTGAAGATCGTTGAACCCTCGAGTGCTTACGATGCGAAGGGTTTGATCAAGGCGGCTATTCGCGATCCTGACCCGGTTTTGTATTTTGAACACAAGAAACTATATCGCTTACCACGACTGCGCGAAGAACTCCCCGCGGACGATTACATTGTTGAGATTGGCAAAGCCCGCATTGTGAGCGAAGGTCGCGATCTTTCGATCGTCACTTTTGGGGCGATGGTCCTGACAGCGCTGGACGCAGCGGAAGAGCTGGAGAAAGAAGGGCTGGATGTCGAGGTGATAGACTTGCGCACGCTGGCGCCGCTGGACAAGACTGCCATACTCGCCAGCGTTAAAAAAACCAGCCGCGCGATCGTGTTACACGAAGCCTCGCGCACCGGCGGCATTGGCGGCGAGATCGCGGCTATCATTGCGGAAGAAGCGTTTGAGTGGCTTGACGCGCCTGTGCTGCGGGTTGCATCGATTGATACACCGGTGCCGTATTCGCCGCCACTGGAAGATTATTACTTGCCGCAAACGAAGGACGTTTTGGATGCGGCACGGAAGCTGGCGGCCTATTGAATCTC
>DIYZ01000161.1:0-21639 GCA_002427845.1 Chloracidobacterium sp. UBA6041
GACCCCGCCTTGCCCCCGCTGATCCGGCTAATATTCAAGTTGAAAGTAATGAGATGGACTACTCAGATCGGTAAGAACAATGCAAGTTATTGGTTTGCTCACCAGCGTCCCGCAAGTCAGCTTCTAAGATTTGTTTGGTTTGAGCTGGTGTGTAGTGTGCTCGGTAACTGATGGCTGACTAATAATCCGATTAGAGTCTGGCAGGTCGCTGGTGGACTGAGCTAAGGGCGAAAATTGATTAACGCCGGGCACGCCTTGCATTCCCGCTTCGAGTTCTCTTTGAGATTGTGCTTCGTCTGAACGATCGTCGATCTTTTTTCGTGGAATGGTAAAGACGAATCCGTTTATGACTATGCCCAGCCCAATCAGGAAAGTGATCAGGCCCAGGGTGATAAGCGGAATAAGATCGTGAGCTTCAAGACTCATTAGAAAGATCAACAGCGTCGCACCCAAACCCACTGAGGCGGTGATCACTCCCGCGCGGACGCGCCGCAGCCGTTTCTCTTCCGGCGACTCAAGAAACTTTTCAATCTGTGGCAAGACGTCTTCCGCTACTCTCTTCAGGTCGTGTGCCGACTCCATCTGCCGGATCTTCTCCGCCAGAGCGTGACTGATCTGTTCGCGTGCGGAAACTGCCGAAGCCGTAATCGAGTCGGGCCGCTCCAGACTTCTGCGCACAACGCGCAAGTCAGTTCCACAGGCGCGGCAGTACTGGCTGATTTGTCTTTCTTCCGAACCGCAGGTGGGACAATACATAGTGCTGGCTTATACGGAAGCGTTTCGAAAGAAGTTCCCTGGTTAAGTAGATAGCGGGTAATGGGGAAAGGGTAAAGGGGAAGGGTTCGAGTTACATCTTCCCCCTTACCCCTTTACCCGTTGCCTTTATTCTTCCACTTTCACACCGCGCCAAAAGGCGAGGCGATCCTTGATCTCGGCCGCGGCATCTTTAGGGTCGGGGTAATACCACGCTGCGTCTGTATTGGTCTCACCGTTAACGACTACATTGTAGTAACTGGCCTTGCCTTTCCAGGGACAGGTTGTGTGGCTAGGGCTAACCTCAAAATATTCTTTACTGACTGAATCCGGCGGAAAATAGTGATTGCCTTCAACGACAACCGTGTCGTTGCTTTCCGCGATAACAGCATTGTTCCAGGTAGCTTTCATAGTTAGTAAATGGTGAATAGTAAATCGTAAATGGTGACCGAACCGGCGCCTGGCCACTCGGCGTTAGCCCCCGCTGACCGAAGGGAGAATCGTGATCTCACAACTTTCGGGAAGCGTGGTATCGAGCAATTGTTGGCGACGGACGTTCTCGCCATTCACAAAAATGTTCACGTGCGGCCGGAGATCGCCCTGTTCATTCAACACTCGATCGCGCAGCCCCAGATGTTGTTCCCATAAATTAGCCAGCGCCTTGCGAAGCGTGGCAGCCTGAGAATCGAGAGCGATCTCGCTGCGCCCATTCGTGAAGTCAGTCAGGAAACCTGCAACGTTGATGGTGATCATGTAACCATTTGGACTGCCGCGTTAAGGAAGAACCCCTTCCGGCACTAACCATGGATGTATGTCGACTGCCAGTCGTCCCGCCTGCACCGCCGGATCAGTCGCGGCCAGAGCGCGTGCTTCATCAAGCGAAGCTACCTGAAAAACAAAAATTCCCCGGAGCTCACCATCATCGCCAAAGGGCCCGGCAACGACTAATTTTTTCATTTCCGCCAGGCGCTTGATGTTTGCCAGATGCGCCTTTTGCAGTTCCTCAGTCGCCGGTGTTTTTTCCGGCGTCCACTTGCCGCCGCGAGTGAGAAAAGCGAGGTAGAAAGTCGTCAACTTAATCGGTAACGCCGGTTTCTTCATTACATCTTCGGACCACCACGGATGCATCTCGGCGATAAAATATCCAGCCTTCACCGCAGGATCATTGTCGGCCCAGACGCGCGCTTCTTCCGCCGACTTTGCGCGCAACACATAAATGCCGGCCACGTCGCTATCGTCGCCGAGCGGCCCCGCGATTATTGCCTTGCCAGAGTCGAGCAACGACATGACATGGGCGATATGTTCCGATTGCAAACTTTTTGGCATCCCCGTCGCCGCCCATTTAGGACCGCGCTTGAGCAATGCCATGTGAAACTCGACTAGTTTGAATTGCGGTTGTTGCTTTTCCTGTGCCTGCGAATAAAGGCGCAGGTCCGCCCCTGCAATCTTGCCGATCGTAGCCGCCGCGATAAACGAAAGTACAAGCGCCGTAATCGCTGGAATTCTTTTCATGAATTTCTTCCTGTGTGAACTGAGATGTTATTGGGGAGCTTTGCAGAACCCTTGATTTTCTTGCCGGCAATCTACAAAGACGCTGGTTGTGCTCTTTGCGGCCCTTGGCGAACCCTTCGCGTTCTTCGCGTTTTGATTTTTTGCCGTCAGAACTGGAACCGCAAAGAGCGCAAAGAATTCGCAAAGGACCAGATTTCAAATCTGGTCGAATCTTAGTCAGTTTACGACCGCTGTTTTCACGCAAACCACAGCCGGCAAGCTCTCAAGAATCGCGCTCCACGATTCGCCGGCATCCTTTGAACCAAACAGTTTTCCACTTCGTGTGCCGAAGTAAATACCCGAAGGCTGAAGACTGTCCATGGAGAGCCCGTCGCGCAAAACTGTTTCCAGAGCATTTTCCTGCGGCAGTCCGCTTTGCGTGGCGACCCAGGATGCGCCCGCATCGCGTGTGCGATACACCCGCAACTTCCCTTCCGGCGTGCAGCGAAATTCATCTGACTCCAGCGGGATAATGAAAACGCTCCCGTCATTAGGATCTACTTCCATTGCAAAACCAAAATCCGACGGGACACCGTTGGCAATGTCGGTCCAGGAATCACCGCCGTCGTCGCTGCGATACAGTCCCCAATGGTTTTGCAAAAACAACTGCTTTGGATTTGCCGGATTACTGGCAATCTTATGAACGCACTGCCCCCACTCCGGATACCGTTGCTCAGGCGGCAGAAACTGCGCGCGTATTCCGACGTTGCGCGGCTGCCAGTTTGCTCCGCCATCATCGGTGCGATAAACGCCACCCGTCGAGATCGCTACAAACAGGCGCTTCCTGTCAGAAGCGTCCGGCAGGATCGTGTGCAAACAAAGACCACCGCCCCCAGGCATCCATTGAGAACGGTGTGGATGATTGTAAAGGCCTTCAACCAGCGACCAGCTCGCGCCCGCATCAGTAGACTTGAACAACGCCGCCGGCTCGACTCCGCAATACAGCGTGTCCGGCTCGTCCGCGTGACCGAGCGCAATCTGCCAGATCTGTTTCACTGACGCATCGGCGCCTTCAGGAAACTTTACGCCGTAAGTCTCCGGCTCCGTCCACGTTTTTCCAAAATCGTCGGACGAACTCAAGTACGAACCCCAGTAGGAGCTGTTAACCGCGGCCCAGAGACGATGGCGACCGCTGCGATCGTCGTAAGCAAGCGCGTAAATCGCGCGACCGGGAAAGTAAGGTCCACCCACTTCCCAATCCTCGCGCGCTTTGTCGGAGCGCAGCACAAATGCGCCTTTCATCGTGCCGGTGAGCAACAGAACATCACCGGAATTTGCCGTAACGTGTTTTGGTTCAGGCATGGGGAACTCCGAAGACTAAACTTGTGCGAAGGGTGAAGGGATTATAGGGAATGGGTTGATTCTGGCAAAGTCGAAAAGTATGATGCGCGCCATCGCTGCAACCTCGTGCCACGCATAGTTAGAAATTACCCCGGCTCAAACTTCCGTCTGACCCGAGTTGCAGTTTTTCATCTTTCCGCTTCTCTCCGCAAAGCCAAGAAATCCAAGCTGATTAGCAATATATTAAAAGCATTCGGAAAACTATGGAGCACTGAAGGGCAACGGCGGTTGAATATTGCCGATTGTCTTTCGACAGGTCTGTTTACTCATGACGATCGAAGTTACATCGGTCATCGAAGGCGGATTTTTCTCTCCGCGCCAGTCTCTGCGTAAACTCGCGCGAACGCTTCAGTCCTTTGGCCATGACGACCCGCTGAGTAGCCGGCGGTTGCTATTTCGCTTCTTCTGCGGCGTGCTCGCCTTTGCAATCGTCACAGGCGGCGATTCGCTGCTGCGTTCGTATAAATATTACTCCCGCATAATCGACGCACGGCTGGCCAGCGGTTACCTGACCAGCCGGCCCGGGCTTTATGCTGCGCCGCGATTGCTCCAGGCGGGTCAGAAGCTTTCCCGCTCTGGTTTGCTGAATGAACTGCGACGCGCCGGCTATGTAGAATCGTACCTAGAATCGGAAGGCAGCAACGTCTGGAACGGAAGCTTTCGCGAAACTGAGTCGTCAATTGAAATTCGCCCGCGGCAAACAAATGGTAGCAGGCCTTCAGTCGTCCAGGTCGACGTTGATAATCACGACAAGATTTCAAAGTTGACAGCCGACGGTGTTACGGTCGAGTCGTTCACTCTGGAACCTGAAGTTCTCTCCAACGATCTTTTCTCCAAAGCCGGAAAGCGCGAGACGCTTGCCTATTCAGATATCCCGCCAGTCCTAGTCGACGCCATACTTTCGATTGAAGACCACAGGTTCTTTCAGCATTCAGGTTTGGACCTGCTGGGGATCGGCCGCGCTCTGCTTCGCAATGCAGGCGACGAACGCGTGGGCCAGGGTGGATCGACCATCACGCAACAGCTCGTCAAGAACACTTATCTTTCCAGCGAACGCACCTTTCAGCGAAAGTATGCGGAAGCCATGCTCGCCTTTGCGCTCGAGCGACGGCTTTCAAAAGAGGACATCTTTGCACTCTACTGCAATGAGGTTTACCTGGGACAACGCGGCGCGGTTGCCGCGCGGGGCGTCAAGGAAGCGGCGCGCATTTACTTTGGCAAAGAACTAAAAGACCTTTCGCTGGCGGAAGCGGCGACGATCGCCGGAATGATCCAGGGCCCCTCCCGCTACTCGCCTTTGCAACATCCGGACGCCACGCTGACCCGTAGAAATATTGTGCTCGAGGCGATGGTGCGCGACCAATGGATCAACGCGGCAGAAGCAAATGCCGCAGCCAGAGAGGCTGTGACAGTCGCGCCGGCTTCTAATTCCGATGATTCGCTGGCGCCGTATTTCGTTGACTACGTTAATCGAAATGCGGACGCACAATTTGATTCGCCTGCAAGCCAAAGAATTTACACAACGATTGATCTTGATCTACAGCAACTCGCCGAGGCAGCCCTCAAGCAACAGTTGGATCGCCTTGATGTTGTCTATAAGAATCGGACAGCGAAACCGCAAGCAGCGCTGGTCGCGCTCGATCCGCGCACCGGCAACGTGCTGGCAATGGTCGGCGGGCGCGACTACGCGCTCTCACAACTGAACCGCGCTACTGATGCCCGGCGCCAGCCCGGCTCAACGTTCAAGCCTTTTGTCTATGCCGCGGCCCTCGAAGATGGCCTGTCCCCGGTGCAAACATTCGCCGACACGCCCAGGGAATTTATCTACGACCGCAATAAAGTTTATCGGCCCGCAAACTTTGGTGGTGGCTACTCGATGCGCGACGTCACAATGCGCACTGGCCTCGTGAATTCGCTCAATGTCGTGACCGTAGATGTGGCGTTGCAAACGGGCCTCGCGCGCATCGCAAATCTCGCCGAGAAGTTTGGTTTGCCGCGGCCCGAACGCTATCCGTCGCTGGCCTTGGGCACCGAAGAAGTAACGCCGCTCGAACTTGCAGCCGCATACGCTGCCTTCGTAAATGGTGGCCGTCGGATTCACCCGAAAATGATTGCCAGCGTGGGTGAGCCGCCGGGCACGCATCTCGCCACCTCCAGCGATGCGGATTCGCAAGTGATCAGCCCAACCACGGCTTACATGATTACAAACATGCTTGCCGCCGTTGTGGACCATGGCACAGCACGCGCGGCGCGCAATGCTGTAAAAGGAACGGCGCTGGCCGGCAAGACCGGCACTTCGCGCGACGGCTGGTTTGTGGGTTATACGCCGAATCTGGTTTGTGCAGTTTGGATTGGATTTGATGATAACGAGCAACTGGGTCTCACAGGCGCGGAAGCAGCGTTGCCGGCGTGGAAGGATTTTGTAAAGGCTGCGGTTGAACTCCAGCCCGAGCTTGGCGGTAGAAATTTTGAATGCCCGGAGGGAATTGAATTTGTGGAGATCGACTCAGACACCGGGTCGCTTTCAACCGTCGCCTGCCCCCATCGTGAGCTGATCGCGGTCACTGAAAAACTCGCGCCGAATGTGGAATGTTTTTTACACCGCAGCATCCCTGATTCAATTGGTGCGACCGCGGACAATGAAAATAATAAGCGCGGGTCGGCTAGTGAAACCTTACTGACCCAACATTCCTTAGCGGCAAACCGCCAATTTGAGACAAACCCGCAGAATCGGCTGATGGCTACCCGCGTCAACGTTGATGCACGCGGGAAGCACACACTGGTGAATGATCTGCGTTAGTGCTGAACTGGTCCTAAGAGCGGGGGCATGCCCCCTTCCCAACCTGAGAGCTTGCCATCTTGAAATCTCCAATCTAATTGAAAGCCATCCTGACTGGGCCTTGCCATCTTGAAAGAACAGGTCTGATTGAAAGCCGATCACGAAAAAACATACAAGCCTTCTGAATAACCTCGCGGTCAGGAAGGGGGTATGCCCCCACTCCTGGATCTTTACTTTTCCAAAACTACTTGCGCGATAGCATGTTCGCTGGTATGCGAGAGCGAAAGATGCGCTACGGTCGCGCCTGACGAGTTGAACAAATCCTTCACGGAACCATGAAGAATCAAATAAGGAGCGCCGGAATCGCGTGCCGCTACCTCCACGTCTTGCCAGCTAATGCCGCCCCGCCATCCTGTTTGCAGAGCCTTCAGCATCGCTTCTTTTGCCGCGAAGCGCGCTGCATAATGCTGCGCGGCGACCGCGCCGCGCTCGTCGCAATATGCACGTTCGGCGACCGTGAACACGCGCTCGCGAAAACGCGGGCTCCGCACCAACACTTCGCGAATCCGCGTAACTTCGATAATGTCTATGCCAATGGAGATGATCACAAGCGCAACTGACCTGGCCCGCGCCGGTTTTTATTGGCGCGAAAAGGATGGCGTACGCGCTCTCATTTGCGCGCCGCTGGAAGCAGCTGGATTTACCAATGGTTTTTCGACCCGTATCGGCGGCACCAGCCCGATGCCCGAGAACGCGCTCAACCTCGCCGGCTTTAATGAAGACTCAGCAGAAAACATTCTGGAGAATCGTCGCCGCTTTCTCAAGCTTTTCGCGGGTAAGTGGGCACTGGCAGGCTGCTGGCAGGTGCACGGCGCCGACGTCAGAGTTGTGAAAGATGGAGTTGCTGCGAAGCCGGCCGAAGATATGCGCGGCGACACTGTTTACTGCGATGCGATTGTCAGCAACGCACCGGGCGTTTTGGCCGGCGTGAAAACAGCCGACTGCGTGCCGGTGCTAATTGGCGATCCCGGCACAGGCGCTTTTGCAGTGGTGCATGCGGGATGGCGCGGCACGCTGGCGGAGGTCGCCACTAAAGCCCTCAAAAGCATGAACGCGCAATACAAAACGAGATCGCCGGATGTGCTTGTGGCTATCGGCCCGGCGGCGGGCTCTTGTTGTTACGAAGTCGGCCCTGACGTTATCGACGCCTTTAGCGATCGCTTCGCCACCGCGGAGAAACTATTCCGACCGACTAGAGAAAACCATGCCTGCGTCGATCTTCTACTTGCCAACCAAGCCCAACTTGTTGCCGCGGGAGTGGATTCCCAAAACATCTATACGGCGCCGCTCTGCACGATGTGTCGCACAGATCTATTTTTCTCTTATCGACGTGAGAAGAGCTTGCACGGCAAGGTTGGGCGACTGATGTCGGTCATAGGACGGGGACCAGCGGAAAGGGTAAGGGGTAATGGGGAAAAGTAAAGGAGAGACTTGGTTCTCCCTTACCCGTTCCCCCTTACCCTTTACCCCCGTTCTTATTCGACGTTCACCCACAAACTAACGTCGCGTGTCTGCGGCGGGAAGCAGACCTCATCGTTGCAGCTCTGATATCTCACTCGCACCTTCACCTCCGTCGAACCGGTAGCAAAACTTCTCGGGACCGTCACATTGAAGCGCATCGTCGCCCGCCCCTCGTAAACCGACACTTTGTTTTTAGAAAATTTGAAACTGCGCAGTACCGCGCGCGGATAAATCACCGGGCCCAGCCGAATTCCCTTCGGCGCTTCAACGGTAAGCTGCGTCGGTATCAAAAACTTTTCCAGTGGATGGTTTGAGTTAATGTGATATCCCGAAGGGACATCCATTACGACAGACGCCTGAACAGTGCGCCCGCGTTGTATTTTGCCGGCCGCGAAAGAGCCGTTGACGGAAATCTTTGGCGCTGACTGCGGTAACGGCGCCGCATAGAAACTCGCCGGAGCTAGTACAAACGCTATCAGCATGAATAGCGCGATCGATGGGTTTGCGCATATCGAAAACTTCATGAGTTGTGTTTTACCTACGCGAGTATTGATTGAATGTCGTTATGGTCTGTTCGCCAATGTATTCATCTCACGCCGCGCGGCAAGTTGGCCACAAGCCGCAAAGATATCTCTGCCTCGCGGCCTGCGGATAAAAGCATGAACGCCCTTCGACTCGAGAATTGCCTTGAAACGTTCCACTCTATCTGCCGCAGATGGTTGATACGGCAGCGGGTCCGCGGGATTATGCGGAATCAGATTTACTTTCGCGTGCAGATTGTGGCGGTTAAGTAAATTGGCCAACTGGCGCGCGTGCTCATCTGAGTCATTAACGCCGGCGAGCATCACATATTCAAAAGTGAATCGCTCGCCTGGCTTGAGCGTCTGCTCAAACTCCGCGCAAGCTTCCAGCAACTTCTCGAGTGGCCATTTCCTATTGATAGGCATTAGCTCGTCGCGCATTTCGTTCGTTGGCGCCGCAAGCGATATCGCCAGGTTTGGGCGGTCGGAGATTGCCGCCAGCTCGCGAATGCGCGGAACAATTCCCGCAGTTGAAACCGTCACGCGATGAGGCACGATGAACAGCCCGTGTGGGGCCGCCATGATCCGCAGGGCTTTCATGAGGGAGTCGAAATTGAGAAACGGTTCACCAGCGCCCATGCCCACGAGGTTTGTGCCACGCGGCGGTTTTGCGCCAACCCCGTATGTATCGTTGAGCACAATAATAATCTGCTCGACAATTTCGCCCGCTGTTAGTGAACGTAATAAACCTAGTTGCGCCGTCAGACAGAAAGTGCACTGAAGGGGGCAACCGGATTGCGAGGAAAAGCAGATCGTGTCGCGACGTTCTTCAGGAATAAAAACTGTCTCCACCGGCAGATTGTCGTGCGTCTTCATCAGAAAGCGACGCGTGCCGTCTTCAGAGACGTAGCGCGATTCTACAGTCAAGGTGGCGGCGGTCGCAGTTTCAGGCAAACGCTCGCGCAGGTCCTTCGGCAGATCGGTCATTTCCGCGAAACTTTGCAGACGGCGGTGGTGCAATGCATCAAAAATTTGGCGAGCGCGGTAAGCAGGCTGGCCCATTTGTTCTACAAAAGCCCCGAGCTCCTCTTCGCTGAGCCCCACCAGATTAACGGAACTGTTCATTTCACAGGCATTCTAGCATCCGGCCTGGTTCAGTTATAATTGCCCATCAAAAACATGTCGTCGGTTGCCAATGTCGAGCGGAAAATCAGGCGCGTTGAAGGCTTTCGTGTGCGCATACTTCACCTCAGCGGCGCCGACGTGCGCGGCGAGCGCACCGGGCTGCCGCAATATGGCTATCATCGAGCCGCGGAAAACGACATTACGGTAGAGACGTGGAAGGCGACGAGGTTTCGTCCTTCGTATCCGGGATTTGAAGTCGATGTCGTAGATGTACGCGGAAATTCCGTTCGGGGAAACACGAAGCTGGAGACCGTGAGGTCAACTTACGAAGGGCGTAAATAGTAAATCGTAAATGGTAAATCGTAATTAGAAAGGGCAATCACGACAGGATCGCGCTATTCACGATTCACGATTTACGATTCACCGTCTTATTGCGCAACCGTGAATTTCGCGCTCGGCGCCAGCGATTGCCCCGAAACGTGATCGCGAATGCGAATCGCAATCTCATACTCGCCCGGCGCTAACTGTCGCGTATCGATCAGCCGGGCCAGGGTTAAACGCTGACCTGAATCGCTTAGGCCGCGCCAGTCTTCCACTTGCTTGCCAAGCTCCTTGCCGTCCTTCAACAGCGCGTACTCGACATCTACGGAAGGTCGCAAGGTCGTTTGATCGATACCAGCGTTGTAAACCTGCAGATAAACCCCGACGGGTTGTCCGCGTCGATAGACTCCCGAAACGTTGGGAATAACTTTCGTTTGTCCAATGACAAACTGTCCAACCGCTGGTTGATCGACCAGGCTTTCCAGCTTCGCTGCCAGCACGAGTGTGGAAGTTGAAAGTTTCTGCGGATCATACCGTGGCACTGTGAAACCAACGTGGCGCACACCAGTCGCGCCCGAGGTGACGTCGCGAACGATTACATCGACCTTGTAAGTTCCCGGCACCAGAGGCACCGCCTTCTGATAAGCAGACTTGCGTTCCTTTGCGTCAGTCAGTTCTTCAGACGTCGCTGTCGTGATAACAGGATCCTCAAAAATGCCGGCGCGCCGACCTGCTACCGAGGTGATCCTTCCAAAGATATTCATTCGCGCTTGCAACAGACCACCGCTATCCTCGAAAACGAGATCTTTGTTTTCCGCCTGAATTGTGATGGCCGTAATCACGCGCTCGTCTGACTGGCGGAAGAAATCAACCCGCACGTCAAAGTTAAGCGGATTCTCTTCGATGACGCCCGTGTTAACTGCGGATGCAAGGTCGTTAAACTTTACCTGCGGCGGACGACTGAGATCGGCCAGCAACTGCAAGCGCGAGAAGGGGCTGTCTTGTTCACGCTGATAGTTGTTATCCCCAACACTACCCATGCCGCTGATTCGATCACCCTTATTAGAGAGACCCAGTTCTTCTGAGAGCGTTAAGCCCGCTCCCGGAACATTCAGGAGTGCGTCCTTCTCGTTGGGACTGCGAGCGATGCGATACTCACCGCTGCCCGTCGGATCGACAAACTCAATTTCAATTCCGGATCCCACGCCGGGAAGGTAGCGATAAAACCAGGTTTCAAACGGATAGGTCGAGGTGGAGCCGCCACCTTCGTACGATGGACGATCGTAGTTGCCTCCCGACGGGTGAGTCTCGCGCTCATCGGGCTTGCCAAACATGATCCAGATGCGGCCGCGATCAGATTTCCAACCCGGAATGCCGGAAGCAAAATGTTCGTTGGCATAGGCAATGCGCTCGTAATACTCCTCTTTGAATTCGTTTTCGTCAGTATCCGGATCCGGATCCCGCCGGCGCCAGAATTCTTCAATAAATCTTTCGCGCTCATCATCGGTCTGGAGTTTCTTAAAAGCCTTGCGCTCTTCATCCGTTATGACGTAAGTCACGTCCTTCTCCAACCAATCTTTATAGGCCTTTTTGAGCTCCGGCTTCACATTGCGGGGCTTCTCCATGGGATCCTGGCCCTGGCTCTGCCGGGGATCCTGCGAGAAACCTGAGAGACTGGCAGCAGTTAGAACCAGGGGGAAAATTGCCAGGCGAAGAGCGGCTTTCTGGTAAGACATAACTAAACTCCTAATAATCCGGCGAACATTGAAGAGGAACTCAAATCAGAAACGGAACGAAGATTCTAAGGGCGCGCTGCGAACACAGTCAAGATGCCGAAAATGCGGTCTTTCGTTGCCTTTCCGGTAATCGTCGCAGACTAGAATCCCGAGGAAAACTATCCAAAAAGGCGGTCCTGGCCTCGTCTAAACTGCCCTCCTCGGGCGGCTAAATATCCAGGCTACGAATATCGACACGATATAAAGAACAATCATCGGCGCCGCAAACAGCAGCATGTTGGGAATGTCATTGGTTGGCGAAAGCACGGCCGCCACAATCAGAATAACTATCAGCGCCGTTTTCCAAATTTTTATTAGAAACTTCGCGGTAACAAGACCGATGCGCGCCAGCACATAGGTAATCGCCGGCATTTGAAAAACAACCCCCATGCCGAGCATCACGATGATGATGAAGTCAAAGTAATCGTCAGCTTTTAGTAAGAGCCTGAAGTCCTGCCCCAGCCCAAGCAGGTATTTTGCGGCCGGCGGAAAAATTATTTTGTAGGCGAACATGGCGCCGAGCACAAACGAGATCGAAGATAAGGCGATGAAAGGCGTGACGTAAGAGCGCTCGTGCGGATACAGACCGGGTGAAACAAAGGCCCAGATTTGCCACAGCAGAAATGGCACCGATAGACAGACGGCCGCATATAGCGACACCTTCACGTAAAGTGAAAATGGTTCAATCGCACTGGTGACGATTAGTTTGTCGCTAATACCTCCATACGCTTCCGGCAACGCTTTGAAATCGACGAGAAGCCGGACGCCTTTCGGGATTATCGTGTTGCCTGCGTAAAGAGGTTCATCTGTATAGAGTCCCAGTTGACCCTGCGAGTCTTTTAGGGCTTTGGCCATCACCGAGGCGCCCGCGGGAATGACGCTGGCGCCGAGCTTTGTTTCTTCCTGAAAAATGTAACGGCCAACCTCGTTTTCCTGCACCGAAGTAAGCGGGAGAATTTTTTCGTTCCCGGTTAACCCGCTAATCGGAACTTGTCGTCTCTGTGCTTCCGCGAGTGCGTGCTCGACCGGTACAGCCAGAAAAGCATAAATACGATCGGAAACAAACCAGCAAACTGTCGCTGCCAAAAACACAAACACGATTGAGCGGATCAGACGGCTTCGCAGTTCATCCAGGTGTTCCAGAAAAGACATCTGGCCACCGAGTTCTTCTTCGTTGCCCTTCCCGGTGGTGAGTGCTCTTAGAAAAGTTGACATCAATATTCCTGGGTTGGACGTTGTAACTTCATAACCAATCGCGCTTGCGCGAGGGTTCGGCTTGAGTACTTTCCCTTTCCAAGCCTGAGTTGTCGGAAGGCAAATCGGTCTGGGCAGAATCGATCGCGTGTGCCGTAATAGCCTGGCGAGGTATCACACGGTCGGCCGCGACAGCTTGAATCGATGGAGGTTCGAGAGACTGCCGCGTGGTTGCGGTATCCAGAATTGAATTCTCTGCCGGCGCTGACGCTGGATCATTAGCAGTTCCGAGAACGTTGAATTCTTCGAGACTCACCTCTCGATTCCAGGTTGTTTTGAAGTCCTCTGAAGCACGGCGAAAGTCTGCCAAACTTTTACCCAGCGACCGGCTCAGTTGAGGCAGCTTGCGCGGACCAAAAAACACCAACGCCATCACTAATATGAAAAGCAGCTCCGTGCTGCCAAGCGATTCGAGAATTAGTAAAAACACTTTCTGAAATACCTCTCAAGTCATTCGTCGGACTAAGTCCTCACAAGAGTGATGATTGTAACCTGTGACCTGACAAAGCAGAAGTTAACCCTGAGCGCCGGCTTATCGTTAGCAACAGAAGCGACAGGTGGTGCCCTCATCTCTAACTCAATCCTTGACACGTGCTCCGCGTCTCACGCAACCTTTTATTTAGCCATCGACAAACTAAAAAGGTTTACAAAGCCTCTCGAAACCTGGCCGGGAGGAGATCAGATGAGCGTGTAATCATGGGGGCTGCAATAGACAAAGACGCGGCAGCAACGTCATCCGAGTTCCCTGGTGGTTCGCTCCAGGGATTCGCCGAGGTGGCGGAGAAAGTTGCGTCTACCACCAGAAAAATCGAGAAAGCTGCGTTCGTCGGAAGTTATCTCAAACAACTTGACGACGCAGACCTGGGGCGGGCAGCCCGTTACTTCGCCGGCCACCAGTTTGCATCAAATGATGCGCGCACCACTAATGTCGGTGGCAGCATAATCACGACGGCTTTGAGCGAAGCTACCGGCTTGGGCGTTAATGATCTGCAACCGATTTATGTGCGCCTCGGGGACGCTGGTGAAGCGGCACATGAAGCGGTTAGAGAAGCGAAGCGGTTCCATCAGCCGACAATCAGTCTGGCCGAAACAGAATCAATCATCACTCGCTTAAGTGAAACTCGCGGAATCAAGAATAAAGTCAGTGTGCTCGTTTCAGTGCTCAGCCATGCCACGCCACTTGAGGCGAAATACATTGTCAAGCTGCTTGCCGGAGATCTGCGAATCGGACTTCGGGAAGGGCTGGTGGAAGATGCGATCGCCCGGGCTTTTGAGCAGCCGCTTTCCCTGGTCGCGCAAGGGAACATGCTTCTTGGCGACATCGGAGAAACAGCCATTCGCGCTCGGTCTAACGACCTCGAAGACGTAAACATGCGGCTGTTTCATCCGATCAAGTTTATGCTCGCAACGCCCGCTGCTGATCTGGCCGACATTGCGCGAACGATGCCGGAAGAATTCTTCGTCGAAGACAAGTTTGACGGAATCCGGGCGCAGGCACACACAAAGGACGGTCGAGTGGCGATTTACTCGCGCAACATGGATGAGATTACGCATCGCTTTCCCGAGCTTGTTTCGCCGCTCCAATCCCTGGCCATGGATGCGGTTATTGATGGCGAGATCGTGCCGGCTAGAGGCGAGCGAATACTTCCCTTCAGCGAATTACAGAAGCGCCTCGGTAGAAAGACCATTGGCGAGGAGTTGTTGACCGAAGTTCCCGTGATCCTGGTTGCCTACGATCTGCTTTACGCAGGCGGGCGCGTCTTGACAGATGATTCGCTCGAGGCACGACGCAGAATTCTGGAAGAGATAGTCCCTATGGAAGGCACTGTTCGAGTATCTCTTGCCAAACGATTCCAACAGGTGGCTGCTCTCGACGACGAATTCAGCGAGGCGCGCGCTCGCGGAAACGAAGGGCTAATGATCAAGAGTCCGGCGTCGCTTTATAAACCGGGAAGACGCGGTCGTGATTGGCTGAAGCTAAAGCGGGCTATTGCAACTCTTGATGTGGTGGTGACCGCCGTCGAAGTGGGTCACGGAAAGCGCAGGAATTTGCTTTCCGATTACACCTTCGCCGTTCGCCGGTCCGTAGAAAGCGACGAGCTACTAAATATTGGCAAGGCCTACTCGGGACTCACCGATGCAGAGTTAACGGAAATGACGGAGTGGTTTGCCGAGCACACGCTCCGCGAGTTTGCCCACGGTAGAGTGCGGCTCGTCGAACCCAGCATTGTTATTGAAGTAACCTTTGACCGCGTTCAGGCATCACAACGACACAAAAGTGGCTACGCCCTAAGGTTTCCGAGAATTCTGCGTTTGCGGCCGGACAAGAAGCCGAACGAAATTGATACCCTGGAGACAGTTCAAAAGCTTGTCGCGGCTAACGCCACATAACCATCCGGGGCGCTGGAACCCAACGTCTAACTGGTTAAGTCGCGAATTTAGCCCGCTGATCAAATGCACGATTCCTTGCTGTTTTTGCAATTGGCTCTTGCCTTACCCGGCGGTATGAAGGTAGCATGCGCCCTGTCACCGCCTCCTTGCCGGGCAGACAATGGTACCGCCCGGCAAGTTGCAGCAATAGCTTTTAGGCTGCGCGTGACCAGTTACAGCAGTTTGAATTCTGAATTGTTAGGCGTTCGCTCGTTCTAATTTTTAAAAAATCGAGACCAGGCCCAACAATATGTCCACTATTCCTGAAGAATCCGCAGTGTCCGAAAGGGTCGTTACATCGCCCGCAGTATTTAGGTCGTCAGTGGCCGGGGCTGTAATATCTGGCGTTTGCTGATCTCCAGGGCAGGGCGCACCGGGGCTGCTAATGTCGCCGGCATAGGCGGTAACACTAAGGGCTAAAGCAAAGATCGTGGCGGTGCAGATCGCTTTTAGAGTTTTCATTGTCAAGTTCTCCATTCACTTTTTTCGGGTTGATATGGGCAGTTGTGCACAGAAATGGGGCCAACTGCTGGGTCTTTAATCGAGGCGCATAATAGCCGCCTGTTAACCCTGTTGCAAGGTTTCTTGCATCTTAATGAAGGGGTGACCTCACATGAAAATAGATTCGGTAGATTCAAAAGAACAAAACGGCACAACGTACAGCCTAAGTGAGGGTGTGTTGTTGCTCTGTGTGCGAGCAAAAGAGCTTGAAGAGGCGGGAGAAATCGACGATGCCTGCGGCGCACTCAGCGAATTTTGGCGGCGCCTAGGCGAACGCCCTCACGTCGCAGGACTAACCACCGTCGCACGCGCTTCACTGCTGCTCCGCGCCGGAGCACTGACTGGATGGGTAGGCAGCGCCCGTCAGATCACCGGCGCGCAGGAAATCGCGAAAGATCTGATCTCGGAGGCTGCCCGAGACTTTGAAGAAGCCGGCCTGGTTGAACGTGTTGCCGAAGCGCGCGTCGATCTTGCCATTTGTTACTGGCGCGAAGGAGCGTTTGACGAGGCGCGTGTAAGTCTCGACGAGGCGCTGACACAGCTCGGCGATATTGAAAGCGAGCAACGACTGCGCGCTCTTCTGAACAAAGCGATCGTTGAAAAAGTTTCTAATCGCTATGAAGATGCGCTGAGAACGCATCGTGCAGCTGCTCCGTTATTTGAAGCAAGCAGTAATAATACTCTCAGGGGGAAATTTCATAACGAGTATGCAACGGTCCTTAAAAACGTTGGGCTGGCCGGTAATCGAGAAGATTACATAGACCAGGCTCTGGTGGAGTTTTCAGCCGCCAGCTTTCACGCCGAACAGGTTGGCAATAAGCGTTTCCTGGCGCTGGTTGAAAACAACGTCGGTTACTTGTTCGTGCGCTTGCGGCGATTCCCTGAAGCTCATAATCATCTGGATCGAGCGCGTTTGCTTTTCACCACTCTGAAGGACAAGGGGATGGTCGCGCAGGTAAACGATACGCGTGCCCGTGCCTTTATCGCTCAGGGTCAACTCGACAAAGCGGAGGCGCTCGCGCGAGCTTCCGTTCGCGCATTGGAAGCAGGCGATGAGCTGTCGCTGCTTGCGGAAGCGCTCATGACGCTCGGAACAGCCGCCGCGCGCCTGGGAAACTTTTCCAAGGCCAGGGCCGCCCTGGAAAAAGCCATTCGCACTGCGCAAAACGCGGGAGATCCTGAAAGTGGAGGAGTGGCGGCGCTGACAATGGCGGAGGAATTAAGGAACCATCTTCCGCTCAATGAAGTGATTTCGTATTACCACCTGGCCGAATCGGAACTCGCAAACTCCCAACATCCGGAGATTCAGAATCGGCTCGGCAAATGTGCCCGCCTCCTTTTTGCCGGCCAGTCGCTTGACGCGTCAGACAATGGCCATGGTTCGTCAGCCGCGAATGCAAATGGATCGAGTCAGACGCAAGCAGTTTCTGCGGCGGCAAACGCGGCTTTCTCGAGTGGTGACCCGGTGGTCATTACTCTCGAAGAACAGGTTCTTCATTTTGAAGGCGACTTGATCAAGAAAGCTCTCGACCTTTCTGATGGCAGCGTCACGCGAGCTGCTCGCCTGCTCGGTATTACCCATCAAGGTCTCGCCTTCATTCTGAACGGGCGACAAAAGAATCTGCTGCCCGCACGAAAGCCTGTTAAGCGCAGGCGCCGCAGCATAATTCGTTGTCACTGATAAGCGCGCTAACAACTATCAATCCAAGTTTGCAAGCAATACCGCCTACCGCCACGTTTAGAGCAACGGCATTGGTCTGTTTGTGCTCTAACCGTTACTTCAAATATCATTCGCTTTCAAATCGTTAAGCTAAGCCTTCATGAAAACTGCAAACAGCTTCCTAATAATTCTGTTCCTGTTCGTTCTTGCTATCGCCGCCTCGGCCCAAACCCGTGGTAGAAGAGGCGCCGGCCGGCCGCTTAACGCAAAGCCCACCGCTGCTCTGCCCGCTCAACCGGCCGCGACGCCGTTGCCAATCACTCCCGGAGCGCCGCCCGCTGCTCCGGTTCTTTTGGCGATCGTCAACGGGCAAAACGTTACGACCGCCGATATTGATCCTAAGGTGCGCGAGGAAGTAGAAGCTCTCGAAGGAAGAATTGCCGAAGCCCGTCAGGGAATTCTGGAATTGCAGATCAACACTCTGTTGCTTGAGAGCGAAGCCAGCAAGCGAAAGTTAACCTCGCAACAGTTGTACGATCTCGAAGTTGTAAAAAAAATTACGGACCCGTCGGCTGCCGATATCAACAAGTTCACTGAAGAAAACCGCGACCAACTCGACCAAACTGATCCCGCAATGCGGCAACAGGTAGTCTCGTATCTGCGCGGCGAACAGGAAGCGAAGATATCGGCCGAGTTCGTCAAGCGGCTGCGCGTCTCCAATGCCGTGGTGATGAATGCCAACCGAAACTTTTCAGCGCTTGCGCCGGCGACGGTGGTAGCTACAGTCGCGGGACGTCCCATAACGGCAGCCACATTAAACGAGAGACTCAAGCCGATAGTTTACAAGCTGCGGCTCGAAACGTATTTGCTTGAACGGCCTTCGCTGGATCTGACGATCAATGATCTCCTTTTGCTTGCAGAGGCAAACCGGCGCAATGTTCCTCCAGAAGAAATTGTTCGCAAAGAAATCAGCGAAAAGATACATCAGCCCACTGACGCTGAGATCGGAAAGTTTTATTCGGAAAACAAGACGCGCATTAAGGCCGACCTTGACTCGATTCGTGGTCAGCTTGCCAGTTACTTACAGGAGCAGGAGCGGCAGCGGTTGGAGGCGTCGCTGTCTGACAGTCTTCGTAAAGGCGCGAACATTCGCATACTGATATCAGCGCCTGAACCACCGGTTCAATCCATCAGCGTCGACGACGATCCAGCTCGCGGCGATGCGGCGGCGCCCGTCACAATTGTCGAGTTTACGGATTTCCAGTGCCCTTCATGTGCCGCAATGCAGCCGGTTCTTGATGACGTGCTGAAGTCTTATGGCAATAAAGTCAGATTCGTCGTGCGCGATTTTCCGCTGCGGCAGCATACCTTTGCCCGCAAGGCCGCGGAGGCGGCGAATGCGGCGAACGCTCAGGGGAAGTTTTTCGAATACGCAGCCTTGCTCTTTAAGCGACAGGATGCGCTCGACGTTCCTTCACTGAAAAAATATGCCACTGAACTGGGTTTGGACCGCGCCCGTTTTGACGCCGCTCTTGACAGCGGCAAATACGCGGCCGAGGTGAAGCACGATATTGACGATGGGCAGATGTATGGCGTTGAAAGCACGCCTACGATATTCGTGAACGGAGTAACGCTGAAGGCTTTGGGCGCGGAGGAATTACGAGCGGCAATTGATCGAGCGCTTGCGGGGACCAATTCAGGGCCTAAAGTTTCCCCCAAATAAATCGACCTTCAGTTGGCCTTCTTCTTCTCAAACACATTGCACGCCTGGTAGGCGCCGGTCAGATCGATCGCCGTGCGGCCCTCCTCAATGTGTCTGATGATTCCCTCTTTGTCTACGACGAAGGTCGCGCGGTTGCCGTATCCTGACGCTTCGTTGTAAACGCCATGGTCCTTAACGGCTTTGCGTCGCCAGTCGCTCAGCAAGGGAAACTTCACGCCTATGTCTTCAGCAAAGCGCTTGTTGGCCGGAGAACTATCCATACTAATTCCCAGCACCTTGGATTAAAGCGTGGGCCACGTCATCGGGATGCGGGCAATTAGCCGGAGGGGCGTGATTGTTAAGTAAGACTTCCGTCCTAACCCTGACAAACAGCTCGCTTACAAATCGCCGGGAACATGAGCGCCCGAAGCCTAAACGTTAGCGCTTGAGGGGGCAAGTTTTAGTACAATTGGTTAGTAGTCAGTTGCGAAAGAAAAGTGTCCGATAAACTTTAGGAAGCTCTGAACAAGTTGGGGGAACTGCTTCGGTAGGTTTGAAAAGGGTCTTTCGGAAGGCAGGCCCGAAGGGCCGATATTCAATAGCCACACCAATAAAGCTAACTGCGCCTCTGGATCAGAGGTTCCTGTAGTTTGTCGTGGCGCAACGACAAGCTAAAGCTTATCGGACATCAAACTGCCTCGCTACCAACAATCGGTTAACAAAGGAACTTAATCGAATGGTCTCGCTAAAACCGGAACGCTTAAAGCGATACAAAGACGTAGCGATGTTGCTCGTGAAATACGGGCGCTCCGATCTGGTCAAACAGGCTGGTCTGGAAGACAGCCTCGAGCTCGACGAAACGGCGCTCGCGGAAACTGCACCCGAGGCAGCAGAATTAGCTGCCGATCTCGAGAAGCTTGGTCCCACCTTCATCAAGTTGGGCCAACTGCTCTCGACGCGCGCTGATTTATTGCCGGCGCCGTACCTGGAAGCTCTTTCCCGTTTGCAGGATCAGATCGAGGCCTTCCCGTTTGAGGAAGTTGATCGAATCGTCTCCAGCGAGCTCGGGGTGCGTATCTCAAAAGCTTTTGCCGACTTCGATCCGCAGCCGCTTGCTGCTGCCTCTCTGGCCCAGGTGCATCTCGCGCACATGCGTGACGGTCGCGCTGTGGTAGTCAAGGTGCAACGGCCGAACATTCGCGAACAGATAGTTGAGAACCTCGAAGCGTTGGGCGAGATTGCACATTTCCTGGACGCTCACACGGAACTGGGAAAGCGCTACGATTTCGAAAACATGCTCAAGGATCTCCGCGCCAGTCTATTGCGCGAACTGGACTTCAAACTCGAGGCCAACAATCTCATCACCTTCGCTGAGAACCTGCGGGAGTTTGACCGAATAATTATTCCCGAACCCGTCGAAGACTTTTGCACTTCGCGCGTCCTCACGATGGAATACATGACCGGTAAGAAGATCACTGAGCTCAGTCCGCTCCGGCTAATGGAAATAGACGGGCCCGGCCTCGCTCGCGAGCTGTTTCGCGCTTATCTCAAGCAGATACTGCTCGACGGTTTTGTGCACGCCGATCCACACCCGGGCAATGTCTTTCTTACTGACGACGAGCAGATTGGGTTGCTGGATCTGGGAATGGTTGCGCGCCTCCTGCCCGGCTTCCGCGACAACGTGCTGCGCCTTTTGTTGGCTATCGCCGAGGGACGCGGCGAAGAGGCGGCAGAAGTCACCATTCGCATGGGCGAACCGAAGGCTCGTTTTGATAAGGCTGAATTTAGCAAACGGATCGCCGAACTTGTCGCCGAGAATGCGGATGCAAATCTCACCCGGCTCAACTCCGGCAAGGTTGTCCTGGAGATAACCAGAATTTCCGCCGACTGCTGGTTTCGTCTTCCGTCTCAGTTCACGATGGTCGCTAAGGCCTTGTTGAATCTCGATCGCTCCGTGTTCACACTCGATCCCAACTTTGAGCCAACCGCAATTATTCGCCAGCGGGCCATCGAGATTCTGCAACGCAACCTGATGCAGAGTGTGTCTCCAATGAACCTGATCGGCGGCGTAGTTGAGCTGAAAGAGTTTGCCGAGAAACTGCCAGGCCGCATCAACAAGATTCTGGACACGCTAGGCAACAACGAGTTCAAAGTGGATGTTAATGCTATCGACGAAAAGATCGTGCTCGAGGGGCTTCAGAAAGTAGCGAACAGGATCAGCCTGGGACTCATCCTTGCCGCGCTCATCGTTGGGGCTGCGATGCTGATGCGCGTCGAGACGCCGTTTAAGATACTCGGCTACCCCGGCTTCGCGATGATCTTCTTTCTCCTCGCCGCCATCGCCGGCATTGGTCTGATTATTACTATCATCTCAACCGACGTAAAGGCGCGCAAGAAAACCGATG
>DIYZ01000161.1:21891-31420 GCA_002427845.1 Chloracidobacterium sp. UBA6041
ACAGGCCGGCCGAGTCGTCTACTTGGCGGACATCAATCATTTCTCCTTATTCATGGCATGGCATGAAGGTTGCGATTACCTAAGAGGAGGATAAGTAAGAACATGAAAAACTTGATAAAGGCTGGTAGCGGGGCAATCATGATGCTTTTGATGGTGTTGGGCATCTCTGCGGCGAGCAGTGCCACTGTCCAGGCACAGTACCAGTACCCGCAGTATCCAAACACACAGAATCGTCAGGACCGGCAAAATCGTCACGACCGCGGGCGTCGTAATGGCGGTTACGGCAACAACGGCGGCTACAACAACAACATCTCCCAGATTGCACAAAACAAAGGTTATCAGGACGGCGTGAACACCGGCGCCAACGACGGACAGCGCAGGCAGAACTACGACCCGCAGAGGTCACACTTCTACAGAAGCGCGACCAACGGTTACAGCTCTTCTTACGGCAACAAGAGCGCCTACCAGCAGGCTTACCGTAACGGCTTCACCCAGGGTTATGACCAGGGGTTTCGTCAATACGGGGCCAATGGCAGGAATTATCCGCGCAGCCGTAGTGGCAGCATTCTCGGAAACATTTTTGGCCGACCGTAACAGGTAAGGAACTGAATGACGGTTGTGCAAGTATCAAATGCCGCGACATCTCATCGCGGCATTTCTTTTTTGGCAGTACATCAACTCAACAGAAAACCGACTTGGTACGTTCCCACATATCCCTGGGCATCTTGGGTCAACTGAAGCATCAAGTCAGTTCCGCCACACCGGTAAATGCCGTCACTGTCGTTGGTCGTGTCGGGCGTACCTAGCCAGGATTTGCTGCTCATCGGAATGGGGAAAGCGTCCGCGCAGGGAGTACTTAACCTTTTGTAAGGTGAGTTCGATGATACTGCCGTAATGTTGGACGGCTTTGGTCAAATTCATTTCCATCCGCGAGCGATTTGTGAAAGCGCCGATTGTTAAGAGACAGCGGGCTGCCATCACCCCAGGGCAAGCCTTCGCAGTTAAAAAGTGTCGGCTAAGATACAATTTGAATAAAGATGGGGCAAGCGAGTTGTCAAATCGCCAACAGGTCAGTTTGTTTCCAACCTGGCTAGCCAGTGTTAGGCGAACCTGATAAGTGTCCGTAGTAGATCCTCGTGTCGTATTCGAACGTGACTCTACCGTCTCTCTTATGAGCCTCAAATATCTCTTCAAGTTTGGCAAGCATGGGTGCGAAATTGGGATTGCCAGGTTCAGGCGTGTATGACGACGAGCATAAGCGGCCTTTGAGCGCCACGAAGTCGAAATGCTGAAGGTTTTCAATACTGTTCAGGTTGAAAGTTTCCGGGGCGAAAAACTGAGCAATCTGGCTATCCACGTTTTCGTGCCTTACCGTTTCGTAATCCGTTCCATAGTCAAGCAGAAAGTTTTCATACTCACGCAGAAAGGGCGTCGAATCCAGGCGACGTTCATTCCAAATAAGTACGACAAAACCGCCAGGCTTTAGGATTCGTGCGAACTCCTTTTTGGTCGGGACACGATCAAACCAGTGAAAAGCCTGACCGGCGGTGACGAAGGCAACACTTTGCGCTGCTAAGGTGGTCGCTTCAGCGCTTCCGTCAATGCTTTCGAAGTTCCCGAATTGCGCCAACAGCCGCTCACCCGCCATGCGCATAGCCGCATTTGGCTCAACTCCCAGAACCGTATTGCCGTTTCGCAGAAATAGTCCGGATAGTAGACCGGTACCGGAACCGACATCGGCGACCACTGAGCTTTCCGTCAATCCGCATTCTGACCGCAAAACATCGATCACGCCCGGCGGATAGCTTGGCCGGTACCTGGCGTAATTCTCAACTCGGCTTGAAAAACGGGCAACGTGTTCGGTCATCTTCCGCAAGCAATTCTGTCCAGAGATTGGAAAAAGATTCTAGCCGAAGTTGGCGAAGCAAGGCGAGCAACCGGCAGCCTGCCCCGCCAAACTAACAGTTTGCGTTACACCAGACTCAAATTTTGAAATTGGCAGTCAATTATTCTCGAGGCAGTAAGGTGGCTCCGCGCAGGGGCTTCACGGGCGGATAAAACATAACAAACAAACGATGTCCCAGCAGGAGCAGCAGAACAAAGGCAAACGTAAGCGGCAGACGCGTATCGGACTTGACGAGCAGCCAAAAGTGCAGCGCGCCGGCTATTCCGGCCACATAAATAAGCTTGTGTAACCGGTTCCATCGCTTCCCGCCGAGACGCTTGATCATTTTGTTGGTCGAAGTTACGGCGAGCGGAGCCATGAAGAAGAATGCCAACATTCCTACGGCGATAAACGGCCGCGACACTACGTCGCCTGGCACGCTCTTCAAATTGAAGTAGCGATCAAACGAGATGTAGGTCATGAGGTGTAGGAATCCGTAGAAGAAGGCGAAAAGGCCGAGCATGCGACGGAATTTTATTAGCCAGTTTAATCCCGTTATCTGTCGCAAGGGCGTGACCGCCAGCGCGAGTAGCAGGAAAATCAAGGTCAGCATGCCGGTGGTGCGTGTAACGAACTCAAGCGGATTTGCGCCCACGCGTTTGTGGTAAACATCCCACAACAACAACGTCAGCGGCACCAGCGCGTTGACGAAAAGCAGCAATTTTGAGAATCGAGTGTCTTCCATTTCTGAGAGTGTCCGTTGCCCGTAGTCCGTAGTCCGTAGTCCGTTCTCTGTCGTCCGTAGTCCGTTCTTCGTAGTCCGTCGTCACTTGCACGTCATTTGTAACTGCTTTCTGAACCGGCCAATATCTGACCGCTGACCACTGACCACTAACTAAAAATACTTCCGCAGGTCCATTCCCGTATAAAAACTCGCAACCTGTTCAGCATAACCATTAAAAAGCAATGTATTTCGCGAACTAAATTCGCCAATGCGATGCTCCTGCGCCTGACTCCAACGTGGATGGGGAACATTCGGGTTGACGTTTGAGTAGAAACCATACTCATTGGGCGCTTGAATATTCCACGTCGTCGGCGGTTCCTCTGCAACCAGAGCTATTTTCACAATTGACTTGATACTCTTGAATCCGTATTTCCAGGGAACCACCAACCGGACAGGAGCACCGTCTGGCGGCGGCAGAGTTTCCCCATAGAGGCCCGTCGCCAGTATTGCCAGGGGATGCATTGCCTCATCGAGCCTAAGCCCTTCAACGTAAGGCCAGTCGAGAACGCCCGTCGCCTGATTGGGCATCCGCTTCGGGTCGTAAAGCGTTTGAAACGCAACATATTTCGCCTGTGAATTAGGTTCCACTCTATCGAGAAGCTTCGAAAGCGGAAATCCAACCCAGGGGATAACCATCGACCAACCCTCAACACAGCGCAGGCGATACACACGGTCCTCTTGTGGGAACCGCAAAAGCTCTTCCAGGTCAAATGTAGTGGGCTTGTTGACGAGCCCGCCGACAGAAACCGTCCAGGGCCTTGTCACGAAGCCTCTCGAAGCAGAAGCCACCGAATGCTTATCCGTGGAAAACTCATAGAAGTTGTTGTAGTTAGTGATGTCCTCGATGGGTGTCAGCTTCTCATTGACAGTAAAACCACTTTGCGCAGCGCTCTCTGATGTTGGTTGTCGAACAGTGGCCAGCTTTTCGCCCTTGGCCTTTTCAACCGGCGCCGGGTTTAGCTTGCGATAAACGAGTCCGGTTGCCACAGTCGTTCCGAGAAGCGCGGCCCCGTGCATGAAAAGACGGCGGTTCAGATAAACTGTCTTATCAGTGATCTCGCTGGACTTAATGTCGTCAGGCTTCTTGATTAGCATCGTTTTTCAAACCATTCTGACTTCTACAACAACATATCCACGAAGCGAGGGGTCGAAAGAGTTTTGTATCCCTCCGACCGCTCTGCACAATAACGAAACCCTTGAGTTAGATGATTCTATCGTAATAGTATCGCGCGCTCTAGCATTCCGCTTTCAGCGTCTCTCCTGACTTTTCGTGTAACGCAAACTTTGAGCTGACGCACAAACCAACAGTCTGCGTTACAACAGTTAGCATTAGGCCGTTAGCACTCTCAGCCCAAAAGGACCGTCATAGTGGAGTCTGTACAGTCCAAATCCGTAATTGAGCCAACCGAACCGGTGAATATTGTGCCTGAGGGGCACCGCGCAGCTTTGCTCGCCGGCTTCCTTGGCTGGACACTTGATGCATTTGATTTCTTTCTCGTGGTTTTCGCTCTCACGGCAATTGCCGAAGAGTTTCATCGACCTGATAAAGATATTGCGCTCTCAATCACGCTGACACTGGCTTTCCGTCCTGTGGGTGCCTTTATTTTCGGCTTACTCGCTGATCGTTATGGCCGCCGTCTGCCGCTGATCATCGATCTTATTTTTTATTCCATTGTCGAGGTGCTTTCCGGTCTCGCGCCAAACTATGCCACTTTCCTGGTGCTTCGAGCGCTTTTCGGCATCGGCATGGGTGGCGAGTGGGGGGTCGGCGCGTCCCTGGCGATGGAAAAAGTACCACCGCGATTGCGAGGCGTTCTGTCCGGCCTGCTGCAAGAGGGATACGCGGCGGGTTATTTATTAGCGGCGGTCTGCTACTTTTTCGTTTTTCCACGCTGGGGGTGGAGACCGATGTTCTTTATTGGCGGGTTGCCGGCCCTACTCGCAATCTTCGTTCGCCTTCACGTAAAGGAGTCGGAAGTTTGGAAAAAGACTCGCCATGAAAATTGGAGCGCGCTTGGCCGCGGGATAGTTTCGCACTGGAAGTTATTCCTTTATTTGGTGCTCTTGATGATGATGATGAACTTTGTGTCACACGGAACGCAGGACATGTATCCCACGCTTCTTAAGCGTCAATGGGGGTTTAGCCCACAGAAGGTAGCCGCAGTAACCGCGTTTTCGATGGTGGGTGCGATTGCCGGCGGAATTCTTTTTGGATTGTTGTCAGATCGCTTTGGTCGCCGACGGTCAATGATCGCAGCACTCGTAGGGGCTTTAGCAGTCATTCCTCTCTGGGCATTTTCGCCTTCTCTGGCGCCCCTGGTTACAGGAGGGTTCCTGATGCAGTTTATGGTTCAAGGCGCTTGGGGTGTCATACCGGCGCACCTAACCGAGCTTTCCCCCGATTCAGTGCGCGGATTCCTGCCGGGGTTTGCTTATCAGTGTGGCGTGTTGCTGGCGGGATCAGTGGCATACATCGAGGCGCTTTTCGCGCAACGGATGACTTATGCGACTGCAATGGCGTTAACTGCGGTTACGGTATTCGCCGGCGCCATTGTCATTACAGCGTTGGGTCGCGAGCAACGCGGGATTCATTTTGGCGGCGCCTCACCAGCTTTAACAACCCGGGTGACCGAATATATACCCGAATAACAACAAACAACTTGCACAGAAACTTGAGAAGTTGTGGTAGCGAAAAGTTCAACCGCAAAAAGCTTGCGCAAAACTGGCACTAAAGAAGTTAGCGGCAAGCACGTTAACGATCTGGAGACTGAGATCATCGCTCGCCTCGCGGCGCTAACGCGGCAGGATACTCAGACGATTCGAAGTCTTCGACGTGAGTTTTCGAACAGGCTTGCGAAAATTCCGCCGGAGTTGATTGTCGATCTTGCCCTGAAACTAATCCGCCGCTCAGAAGTCGTTCCAAGATTCTTTGCTTACGAGCTTGTTCAGCATCACAGACCGGCTCTTCGAAGTTTGAATGCAAAATCGTTGGAGGACCTGGGTCAAGGCATCGATAACTGGGCAGCGGTTGACACCTTTGCCTGTCACCTCGCGGGACCTTCATGGCGCGAACGACAAGTCTCCGACGCTCTCATTCAGCGCTGGGCTCGTTCGAAAGACCGCTGGTGGAAACGCGCCGCCGTCGTCAGCACTGTGGCCCTAAACAACAAAGCACGCGGAGGTAGCGGCGATCCCGACCGCACACTGATGGTTTGTGAAATGCTGCTTGAGGATCGCGATGATATGGTAGTAAAGGCTTTGTCGTGGGCATTTCGTGAACTCTCGAAGCGCGATCCGGAAACTGTACGCAAGTTTTTACGCGATCACGAAAACACACTGGCGCCACGAGTTGTGAGAGAAGTAAACAACAAACTCCAAACAGGTTTGAAGAATCCGCGCCCGAAACTGATTTAGCGCGATTGCAAACAGCGCGGCAGTTTGATTTCAAACTAAACAACTATGGCAGGCTATTCCGGAACACCGCTGGTAAAGAAACTCGGCTTCAAAGAAGGTTTTCGCGTCTGCCTGGTGAATCCGCCTAAAGGATTCCAAACGGAATTAAGCCCTTTGCCAAACAACGTGAAGATCATGGTGGGACATTTGCCTAAACCACTCGATCTAATCCTTTTATTCGTTGATTCTCAACGAACCTTGAAGAGAGAGTTTCCAAAACTGGCGCTGAAACTCGCTGAAAATGGAATGCTTTGGATTGCCTGGCCGAAGAAAGCATCCGGAGTGGCAACGGACCTTTCCGACAATGAGGTGCGGCAAATCGGACTCGACGCCGGGCTAGTCGATGTGAAAGTGTGCGCGGTAAACGAGATCTGGTCAGGACTAAAGTTTGTTTATCGTTTGAGAGATCGCACGCCCTGCTAAAGAGTGGCCAACCAACTTTTATGTTCAACGGTGAGACGCGTTGTCGCTCTACTGCGCCACAATAGTGCGACAACAAAAAGCTTGAACACCAGAACAATCATTAGTTATCACACCGCCCGATTACAAAATTCTTTTTTCGATCTTAAGAATCCAAAATTGTTTTCAAATCCTGATCCCGTTCGAGAGCTACTAATAGTAGGACCACGTGCTGTCGAGTGGAATCTGTTGCGCGATACAGACGGCGAACGCTTTGTCGGCGTTTACAGTTAGTACGGTTTTTCAGGATAATTTGTATTATAAAAAAAGAAAAATTCGTGCGAAGCGATGTGTTTCACCATTTGAGAGTTTTCTTTATGTGA
This sequence comes from Chloracidobacterium sp. UBA6041, assembly GCA_002427845.1. Classification (GTDB taxonomy): domain Bacteria; phylum Acidobacteriota; class Blastocatellia; order Pyrinomonadales; family Pyrinomonadaceae; genus PSRF01. The sequence continues at coordinate 28,796 of DIYZ01000161.1, forward strand.
TCATCTATCCTCACGTCTAAGAATTGTTTGCGTTTCGAAAAAGTAGAATACGCAATGCTATTCGCGATGAATTTGCACGATGAAAAAGATGGACCACCCGGGATCGAAAAAGGGGTTGCAAAAACATTCTCGATCACTATAATGCGTCTCCCTCGCTCGGAAGCGATGATTGCCCCAGAAGTGAAGCGTTGAAGTCGGACCTGATTCTCGATTGTGTCCCTAGGTTACTCGCTCTTATAAAGTTTTCGCATGCCCCGCTGACCTGGTGACGCGCCATCCTAATCGGGTTTTTAGTGAGCATCCCTTCATCGAAGTGAAGTGGCTCAGGCAATCCCAGGCGATTACCCTCTGAAATTTAGGGTTCGCCAACAATCAATTCAACGCCAACCTGCGGCCGGGAAATAAATTCTCAAACCCGGATTAAGGCACAAGTGTTTCTTCGGAGCGGAGGTCTGCCAAAGTCGAACTCTGATTGGAGCGTTGAAATGATGGAAAAGTTGGATGTTTCCGGCAAGAACTGCCCCATATGTTGCCAACAACTGCCTTTATCTGAATTTGGAGTTTGTCGGGCTCGAAAAGACGGCAGAAATCTCTACTGCAAAAGTTGTATTCGCAAGAAAGTGACTGAAAGTCGGCGCGCGCTCAAAGAATATAGGTCGGCGCGGAAACGCTATGTCAGTCCCGCAACTGCGGCGGAACAGGGAGGAATGGATTCTTTCGATGGTTCCCCCTCTTCTGCGGCCAATTATCCACGCATGTTGAGCAAGCTGTCACCGGTCGAGCGTGTGCGAGAGGCAATCAGAAAAGGCGCGCGCACACAAAGAGAGATTGCTCAGGAAACGCGGCTCGGCAAGGATGAGATTGGAGACGCCATCGCGAATCTCCTGTTATGGACCCGCGAAATCAAGACGCAAATAGTTGATAACAACCGAACATATTTCTTAAACGAGTCGTCAGAGTCGTTGGCGGTCCGCGAAGAGGCGCTCAACATGCCGCAGCGAAAACGGGACGTACCAAGTTCCTTTAGCGCTCTTCAGGGCTTAATGCCCGGCAAGAATCCTGAGGGCGAGGAACCGGAGAAGATAGGCGGCTGGGTGGCAGCCTAAGATAGCCTTAAAAGGCATCAAGCACTTCTTGCGCGTGCTCTTCAGGTTTGACCTTTGCAAACACTTTCTTGATTTTTCCTTTTTCGTCAATCAGGAAAGTCATCCGCTTGACGCCCAGGTAAGTGCGGCCCATAAACTTTTTCTCGCCATAAGTCCCGTAAGCGTCCGCGATTGAATGATCTGTATCGGTCAGGAGAGTGAACGGAAGTTTGTATTTGGCGGTAAACTTCTGATGAGAAGCCTCACTGTCAACTGACACGCCAAGTACCTCGATGCCTCGCTTCTTAAATGCGGAGAACGTATCGCGGAATGAACAGGCCTCCTTTGTACATCCAGGCGTATCGTCTTTGGGGTAAAAATAAAGCACTACTTTTTGACCGCGAAGATCTTTGAGCCTAACCGTTTCACCTTTGGTGTTTTTTGCGGTGAAGTCGGGCGCGGCAGTTCCTTCTTTGAGCATTTTTCTTTACTCCAATTCTTCTCGGTGACTTCTACATCATCGGCGAGCGCGCACATTTTAGGCCGGGCTTCTTTCACCGGGCAAGAATCGCCAGGGCAAATCAATGAAAAATAAAACAAAAGGCAGCTACTGGATGGTCAAGCAGGAGCCGGAGACTTACTCCTGGGACGATTTTGTCAGCGATGGTGTAACTGACTGGACCGGGGTTAGAAATTACCAGGCGCGAAACAATCTCCGCGAAATGAAGACAGGCGAGCGCGTTCTCTTTTATCATTCCGGAAAAGACAAAGCGGTCGTGGGCCTGGCGGAAGTTGTCAAAAGTGCCTACCCGGACCCAACCGCCGACGATAATCAATGGGTGGCAGTTGATCTAAAGCCAATTAGAGCTTTGAAAAACCCGGTCCCTTTGGCGGCGATTCGCTACGATAAGCGCCTCAGCCAACTGCCTCTAATCAGGCAATCGCAACTTTCGGTAATGTCGCTCAGCAAGGACGAGTTTGATGTGATTATTGCTTTGGGCGCCGGCAAGAGCCGCAGTAAGTAGCCGCAAAACATTCGCTTCTTGGAAGTGAGAAAATGTTCAATAAACTCGACTATACGATGGTCGTCGTATCCGACATGGATCGGTCGGTGTCGTTTTATCGCGACCCACTGGGGATTCCTATGAAGTTTCAATCGCCCGATTGGACTGAGTTCTTAACGGGAACAACCACCCTGGCACTTCACGGCGGCGGCGTTGCAGCAAAGGCGCCACCAGCCGGCGATCCCACCAAACAAGCCGGGAGTTGCTCCATAGGCTTTAACGTCGACGATGTTGACAAGACTTATGAAGAGTTGAAAGCCAAAGGGATTCGGTTCGTGATGCCGCCGACGCAGAGAGAGGACGAGGGGATCAGACTGGCCGTTTGCATTGACCCGGATGGTTTACCCATCGCGTTTGCCCAGGCGATTGCCCAGACGGCGGCGAGTTAAGCCTTGAAATCTTTTGGAAAAGGATTTCAAGACGAGATCAAACGAGCGCGTCAGAGCGTCTCTAAGGTTGGGAAGGTGGGATTAGCA